>CAZHCP010000017.1:0-25186 GCA_964531015.1 uncultured Muribaculaceae bacterium | reverse complement strand
ACGGTTTTTGTGCATATATCGATTTTTGAAGAACATCTCGGTGCGAAAGCACATCCTTTGAAATTATCTTTTATTGACGGAGGTTGACCTTCTATCGGCTCTAATTTCGTCGAGTTAAAATCCGGCAACGCTTTTAAAAGAGCCTTTGTATATGGATGTTTCGGGGTTTTAAACAATGTTTGCGTATTTGTTTTTTCAATAATTCTTCCCGCATACATTACCGCAATTCTGTCCGCAAATTCGTAAACAAGCCCGAAATCGTGAGAAATAAATATAAAAGAAGTTTCGTTTTCTTTTTGCAATTCTTTTAACAATTCCATAATTTGTGCCTGCACCGTAACATCCAATGCTGTTGTAGGTTCATCTGCAATAATAATTTGGGAATTACAGGCGATTGCCATTGCAATAATTACCCTTTGACGCATACCGCCGGAAAATTCATGAGGATATGCTTTTAAGCGTTCTTTTGCGTTCGGTATTTTTACTTTGTCCAATACCTCGATTGCAATTTTTTCGGCTTGGCTGCCTTTTATATGTTGGTGCGTTTCTATAATTTCCTTTAATTGTTCACCTATCGTAAATAAAGGATTAAGAGCACTCATCGGATCTTGCGGAATAAGTGCTATTTCTTTTCCTCTTATTTTTTGCATTTCCTTTTGAGAAAAATATAAAAGATTTTCTCCGTTATAAATTATTTCTCCCGAGGTGATTTTTGCATTAGGTGCAAGCAATTGCAAAACGGACATTGCAGTAACCGATTTCCCGCAACCCGATTCTCCGACTATTGCAAGAATTTCGCCTTTGTTCAGGGTTAAATTTATGTCGTATAATGCCTGATAAGAATTACCGTTTGAATTAAAAAATAAATTTAAGTTTTTGATTTCTAAAATCTTCATAAAAAAATATTATATTATGTTACGGCGAAAATCAATTATTCAAATCGGTAACATCCGTATAATTTTAATTATTTTGAGATTTTCTTGATTTTTTCTTTTTCGTTTTTTCTTTTAATTTAACCTGAGGTTTATAATTTTCGTTTGTTTTTATATTAAATTCTTTGATATCGTAATTTTTATTAAAAATTCTTACGTTAACCGCATTAATATATTTATCATGAAGGTGAGCATAATCAAAAATAACTGCACCTTTTGAGTTTACTTCTCTTATTTTATGCAATTGGAACAATAAATCTTCCGCTTCCCCGCCCATAAAAGTAACAAACAACCCCGGGTAAATATCGGTATTTGAAGATGTATTTTTTATTACGTCTTTAATTAACAGGTCTGCCGTATTTTTATCACAGGTTAAAAGAAGAGGTGTTAAACCGTCAACGTAATTTTGCTTTGACCAAATATTCCAATTTTGCATTTTGGTCTGCATTGATTTTCTTAAGTCGGGAAATATGACCGCCGTTAACGGAATTGAATGTTTTTGGGTCAATTTCTTTGTTTCCTTTACAAAATCCGTAATTTTATTTTGTCTGTACAGAGTCCATAAATCCCAATCATAAGTATCATATTTAATATTAATGGGGTCAATACCGTAAATGCGTTTAAAATCTTCTCTTGCCGTTTGCGTGTAGCCCCAATTCGTAACCGCATAATTTGAATAAGAAGAATCGACCGTTTGCGGATACCTGATATAATCCAAATTAATTCCGTCCGGTTTATAAGTTTCAATAATTTCTTTTAAAATACATAACAAATGTTCTTGAACGAGGCGATTTGCAGGGTCCAAAAAGTAACCGTTATGTTCGGACAAGGACGGTTGAGGTTCGGTTGTTTCGTAATTTAAGAAACGTCTGTTTGACCATTCCGGATATAAGCTCAAAATATGATTAGGTGTGGTAAACGGATTATCGTTCCCTACATAAAAGGCTTCAAACCAAATATGGACTTTCATTCCCCGTTTATGTGCCTCTTTTATCCATATTTCAAGCGGGTCAAAACCCGTAAATTCACTGCGTTGAGCTGTCAAACCGCAGGATTTTAAATATTCGCTCGGATAAATCGTTTTTCCGTGGAAGTATGTTTCGAGGAAAATGTCCGTAATACCTGATTTATATATCCGTTCAACACTTTTTTCAATATCGGCTGAATTATTTTCAACGGGTCTTAACCAAACACCTTTTAATTCGTTTTTATTATACGGAATTGCGTTTTTTATTGCACTGTTTAAATTTTCAACAGCTTCCGTTATGTAATGTTGAGCCTTTTCCGGTTTCTTTTCCGCTTTTCTCAAATAATCCTTTGCATTTTCAACATATTCGAGAGCTTTTTTATTGTTGTAAAGTACATCAATATTTTGATAGTGTTCAATAATTTCGTTAACTTCTTTTAATTTTGATTTTGCCGCAAAAATCAAACTTTCGGGAGTAAGAAAAACCCTTATTGAGCCTGTCGAATAATCAATATAGACTTTTGAACCGATTTGAATGTTTTTTAATATCCAATTTTTTGCTTTTCCGTGTCCGGAAATTACAAAACCGTTTTGGGGAATAATCGAATCCGCACCGTTAAGCCTTACAACCATGTTTTTTTCAACAATTGCTTCCGTTCCGAACTCGTTTGTACCTGTTCGTTCTCCGAAAGCCGGAGTATAAATAACAAGCTGGTTCGGACCTCTTTGCCCCGGGTAGAACGAAAACGGGTTTGAATCTTTTAACGGATCTATGGAATTAAACGTAATTTCGCTTTCTTTAAAAATTATTTCCCCTTCAAGCGGACGTCCCGAAGGCATTTGCAACAATTTTAAATCCAAATGGTTTTTTTCTTTATTTATATTGTTTATTGAATAATCATCGATAATTGCGTATTCTGAATTTTTATTATCGGAATTATTTATTGTTTCTTCCAATTTTTTAATATTAAAGGAAGGCGGCAAATTATCATAAGAAGCAAAATCATCAGCCGATACAACCGCCTGATAAAAACCGCAAATAAGAATAAAAATCCCCAAGTATTTTTTCATAGTTTATATCATATAAAAAAACGCTCGATTTGTTAATAACCCTTTTTAATATTTTTTTTAACGAGGAAATAAAATTAAAAAAAAGTTAAAAATAAAGAAAAGGCAATTTTTTATATTATTATAAGAAATAAGGAGAAACAATAATGGAATATAAAGATTATTATAAAATACTCGGCGTCGAAAGAGATGCAACGGAAGCAAAGATTAAGTCGGCATACAGAAAATTAGCACGGCAATATCACCCCGACGTTAATAAATCCCCTGATGCGGTTTCAAAATTTAAAGATATAAATGAAGCTTACGAAGTATTATCCGATAAGGAAAAGAAAAGCAGATACGACAGTTTGGGGGCAAACTGGCAACAGGGTGCAAACTTTACTCCGCCCCCCGGTTTTGAAGGATTTAATTTTAACGGCGGCGGTTTCGGT
This sequence comes from uncultured Muribaculaceae bacterium, assembly GCA_964531015.1. Lineage (GTDB taxonomy): Bacteria > Cyanobacteriota > Vampirovibrionia > Gastranaerophilales > Gastranaerophilaceae > Avigastranaerophilus. Next base: position 21,788 of record CAZHCP010000017.1, on the reverse strand, counting down.
CAAAGTTTCAACGGCGGAGATTTCTCGGACTTTTTCAGTTCTATTTTCGGTGATTTTATGAGCGGGGGAAGAACATCTCAAAGAACATCCGGCAGAAATACACAAAGTTTTAATTATGAAGATTTATTCGGCGGTGCAAGAACTTCTCGTTCAAGAGGCGGTTCATCTTGCGGAGGTGGCGGTTGCTGCAGTTCTTCCGGCAACACTGCGGAAAGTTTGGATATCACGCAGGATTTAAACGTTACGGCAAAAGATTTATTTGATGAAAAACCCGTTAACGTAAAAATGAATACAGTTGAAAAATGTCTTAAATGTTCGGGCAACGGCTCGGTGTGCAGCGAATGCGGCGGTACCGGAATTGTCAGCAGAACAAGAACATTAACCGTAAAAATACCGAAAGGGATAAAAGAAGGTCAAAAAATCCGCTTAAAAGGCGAAGGAAAAGTTGACAACTACGGCAGAAAAGGCGATTTATATTTTTGCATAAAATTCAAAGATAACGAATATTCGATTGAAGCCGAGGATTTGACGAAAACGGTTGAAATCACGCCTGCGGAAGCTGTTTTGGGTACAAAAAAGGATATAAAAACATTACACGGTACAATCGGAATAAAAATCCCCGAGGAAACCGGCAGCGGAAAAACCTTGCGTTTAAAAGGACTCGGCTTGCCTAAAAAATCCGGCGGGTACGGAAATTTAAACGTAAAAATATTAATAAATATTCCCGCAAATATAACCGCAAAACAAAAAGAATTATATAAAAAACTTGCTGAAATCGAAAAATAGCAAAAATATTTTTTACGGTTTTTTATAATCGTATGAAAATCGGATTTAATAATTATTGTTACTCATTTAAAAAACAACTCGTTGCAAAGGCTGATGTAATAAAGGAACAAAAAAACGTTCCCTGCAAAATATACAGACTTTCCAAAAAGGAAGATGCACGATATTTTGAGGACTTAAAACATTCTCATGATTGGGCGGGGTATAAATTACTTATCGGAGTTGCTTATGATTTAAAAAATCCGCCCGCCGCTTCGCAAATATATACCTTGGAAGATGAAAACGAAAAATGCCTCGGCTATGTGGAAACAAGAGAAAATAATGATGATAAAGAAATCATATATATTGAAACATGCCCGAGTGAAAAACATCAAAATAAAGAGAGAAAATATAAGTTTATCGGTGAAACTTTAATGTCCTTTATTGCAGGACTCGCAAAAATAGATTATGCGGAAAACATTGTTGTTCCATCGGCATTGGCGGAAGCGTGGGGATTTTATACCGATTGTTGCGGATTTTACGAAGATAAATACAATACATACGGATTATATTTGCCCCGTGAAAAATATGACGACCTTATAAACCAAAATAAAGGCAATACGAAAAATTTTATAAAATATGTTTAATTTTTTAAATCGTTAATTGTTTTGAAGTGAGTTTTTGCAATTTCTCCGAGCCTGTCAAAAGAATAAGTATTGATAAAATTTTCAGCCTGTTGCAAAACCGTCGGTGAAACACCTTTGGAAAAAGGCATTTCGTATTTTGCGGACAGTTCGTTAATTCTCTTTACAAATTCGGCTCTTGCCAAAACAGAGGCTGCCGCAACAGCAATATCAGCTTCGGCTCTGACGGTTTGTTTTAAAGTTATGCTTTTTCCTTTGTTCATTAACGCATTCTGAATTAAACTTTCATCACCGAATTTATCGGCGAGAGCATATTTACAGGGAGATTTTTCCAAAATATTTTCAATTGCCCGTGCATGACCCCAGGCAAGCAATTTGTTTAAATTCTTAAAATTATTGTAGAGTTCGTTGTACTTTAAAGGCATAACGGTAACAACGGAGTGAACCGCATTTGCCTTAATAATTGAAGCCAACTGCAATATTTTCTTATCGTTCAGCTTTTTGCTGTCTTTTATACCAAGGTCAATAAATTTTTGCTTGCAATCATCGCTAACCTGAACTGCGGCAATAACAAGCGGGCCAAAGAAATCACCTTTGCCCGATTCATCCGTTCCGATATATTTTTCATCAAAAGAAGCAAAAATTTCCGGTTTATCTTCTTTTATATTTGCTCCTTCCAAAGACTGTTGCAGGAGTGCTTTAATACCGAGAACGGGAGAAATTTTACTCATTATGCTTGAAATGTCTTTGCCCTGAACAAGAATTTTCCCGCTTGTATAATACGTAACCTGTGCGGTTGTTGTTTTTGCCCGCCAAAACGAATATTGAACAACATCAAAAGAAGCGTTAAGTTCCGACATTAGGGATTTTATTTTTTCGGCACACGAAGGTGTTATTTTTTGAGAAAAGGTATTCATTGTTATAAAATAACATAATAATAAAAAATTAGAAACATGATATAATATAAGAAAGTGCCGAAAGAAAAGGGGAATAAATGAAAGTTGACGTATTTCAAACCGGACCGTTAGAAGTAAATACATATATATTAAAAGACGAAGAAACAAAAGAAGCCGTATTAATAGATGTCGGCGGAAGTTTTAACGAGATAAAAAAACTTTTGGAAGAAGAAGGATACAGGGTAAAGTTTGTTTTAAATACGCACGGACACTTTGACCATCTTTTGGGAAGTTTTGAAATACAAAGGAACAATTATGATATTCCCGTATATTTACATAAAGATGATGTTTTCCATATCGAAAACATGGAAAATGAAACAAGGATGTGGGGAGTATATCCGGAAACGGAAAAATTAAAAATTACTTCCTACATTGACGAACAAAGCGATTTAAAAATAGGGGATAAAAAGATAAGTGTTTTGCATACCCCCGGACATTCAAAAGGAAGCGTAAGCTATTATGTCGATTCTAAATTGTTCAGCGGTGATGCACTCTTTTACAGAACAATCGGAAGAACCGATTTTATTGATGCAAATTATGAAGAATTAATTACATCAATAAAATCAAAAATATTTACACTTCCCGATGATACCAAGGTTTTCCCCGGACACGGTCCATCCACGACCGTGAAGGAAGAAAAAAACTTTAATTCATATTTAAAGTAAGAATTTAAGCAATATCGTAAGAAACAGCGGTGTTTACGGCTAAATATTTCTGTAAACCCTGTATTACTTCATCTTGGAAAGACATTAGAAACAGACTGATATTTTCAGCAATATTTATGTTTTTTTCGTTCATAACTATCCTTTATAATTAACTCTGAAGTGTATAACGGCAAAAAAAAATAAATACTTTAGTAAAAAAATAAAAAAGTACAGAAAACTTAACAAAAGTAATATTTCGTGTTCGGCTGATAATTCGTGCTCAGATGATATTGCCGAAATTATTTCGTCCTCGCCCCGGTATTTAAGTTGTACTTTTTAATATACAAAATTTATAATCGCTATAATAATCATAAAAAAGGACATCCGAAGATGTCCTTTAAATTTGCCTTGAGCCGGACTTGAACCGGCACTGGGGGTGAGCCCAATTGGATTTTAAGTCCAACGCGTCTACCACTTCCGCCACCAAGGCGTATCACAATTTGTAATATAATATAAAAAAAAATTATTGTAAAGCATTTTTTATTTGAATAAATATAAAGCAAAAATCTAAAAAAAGTATTCAAAACGGATTATGTATGGTAAAATTACAACTGTAAGCATAATTATATATAAATAACATTATATAAAATAACTTAATATATCATATACAGGCAGGATATAAAAGTGCCAAGCCATACATTGTCTTTGGCATGACGAGTGTCCGTAACCGCTAATCGGTCGTATAATTCATCGATTATTGAAATTCGGAGAGGTTTTTCCTTTATTAAAAAGTATTCTTTTTAATATATACAAAAGTTAAAATTAATCGGGTATCCTAAGGAAAGAACGAGGTATAGTCAACGGTATGAATGCAAATTTATTTGACGCTAATATAATAGTTTCCATTATCGGATTTCTTATAATTATTTCGATAATGTCCATCGATTCTCGTAAAAAAGAAGGCGAAAAACAAAAGTTATTGGACGATTTTGAAGAAAAAAAAGATTTATACAAAAAAGAAGCAATGATTGTTGCAAAGGAAACTCTGCAAGGCGAAATAGACAAGTTTCAATCTGAGGTTAAAGAACGTCGTCAGGAACTTTCCAAATTGGAATCAAAATTGACGAAAAAAGAAGAATTATTGGACGACAAATTACAGGATGTAAGAACAAAAGAAGCCGATTTTCAAAGAAAAGTCGAAGAACTTGAAGATAAAGAAGATTATTTATCGGAAATAGTACAAAAACAAATTCAGGAACTTGAAAGAATTTCGGGGCTCACAACCGATGAAGCAAAAAGTCTTTTAATAGAACAATTAAAAGTTGATTTGCAACAGGAAGCAAATAATTTAATAAGAGAAAACGAAAATCACATTAAAGAAGTTTCTAACGAAAAAGCAAAAGAAATTTTAACAACCGTCATGCAACGTTGCGTTATCGACCATGTTGTAGAATCAACGGTATCTTCCGTCAGTTTGCCTTCCGATGAAATGAAAGGAAGAATAATCGGGCGTGAAGGCAGAAATATCAGAACATTGGAAACCTTAACGGGGGTCGATTTGATTATTGATGATACGCCGGAAGCGGTTGTTTTATCATGTTTTGACCCTGTCAGACGTGAAATAGCGAAATTGGCACTCGAAAAACTTGTTGCCGACGGCAGAATACACCCCGTCAGAATTGAAGAAACAGTTGAAAAAGCAAGAAACGAAATCGAACAAAAAATCAAACAGGAAGGTGAAAATGCCGCTATGGAAATGGGCATTATGAACCTTAACAAAGAATTGATTAAAACATTGGGAAGATTATATTACAGAACGAGTTACGGACAAAATGTCCTGTTGCATTCCTTGGAAGTCGGACATATTGCAGGAATGATAGCGGCAGAGCTCGGTGCTAACGTCAAAGTGGCAAAAAGAGCAGGTCTTTTACACGATATAGGTAAAGCAATCGACCAAACACAAGAAGGTACTCATATTGAACTCGGTGTTGATATCGCAAGAAAATACGGAGAAAAAGAAGAAGTTATCCACGCAATTGAAGCTCACCATGACGATGTAACAGCAAATTCAATAGAAGCGGTGCTTGTAAAATTGGCGGATGCAATTTCTGCGGGCAGACCCGGTTCAAGACGTGATACGTTGGAAATTTACATAAAAAGATTACAAAAACTTGAAGAAATTGCACAAAGCTACGAAGGTATAAAACAATCGTTTGCCGTACAAGCCGGAAGAGAAGTAAGGGTAGTTGTTCAGCCCGATAAGTTTGATGATGTGGCAAGTGCAAGATTGGCAAGAGAAATCGCAAAACGAATAGAAGATGAACTTGATTATCCGGGACAAATAAGAGTAACGGTAGTAAGAGAAATAAGAACAACCGAAATAGCAAAATAAAAAACGAAAATATGACTGATAAAAAAATTAAAATAATGTTTTTTGGCGATATTGTCGGAAAATCCGGCAGAATGGCAATAAAAAAATACATTTCGGGTTTATCGGAGGAAAAGCCCGATTTCATTATTGCTAATGCGGAAAATGCTTCGCATGGTTTCGGTTTAACGGAAAAAAATTATAACGAGTTGCTTTCATACGGAATTGATTGTTTTACGTCGGGCAATCATATATGGGACAAGCGAGAAATATTTAATTATATAAAAAGTGCGGATAAACTCATAAGACCGATAAATTATCCGAAAAATACGGCAGGAGTCGGATACAGGATATTTCAAACGAAAAAATGCAAAGTCGGAGTTATAAATGTTTTGGGCAGAACATTTATGAATATGGTTGAATCATATTGGGGTTGTGTGGAACAAGCCGTTGAAGAAATAAAAAAAGAAACACCCGTAATAATAACAGACCTGCATGCGGAAGCAAGTGCGGAAAAAATATGTTTCGGCAAATATTTTGCGAAACTCGGCGTAAGCGGTGTATTCGGAACGCATACGCATGTTCAGACCGCAGATGAAAGAATATACGAAGATTGTTGCGGTTATATAACGGACGCAGGTTTTTGCGGAGATATAAACGGTGTGATAGGCATGGAATACGAAGCCTCGGTTAACAGATTAAAAACTTCCATTCCCGACCGTTTGGAAGTTGCAAGTTCGGGTGAAAACCAAGTCAACGGTGTAATTGTAACCGTTGATTGTATTACGGGAAAAGCCGAACATATAGAAAGAATTAATGTAAAGATTATAAATGAGGAAAACAGAGATATGGAAGGATGAAGGAGTGAAAGTCGATTTACATATTCACACAACATACTCGGACGGAGCATTTTCGCCGGAGAAAGTTGTTGATACCGCAATTGAATCCGAATTGGGGGCAATCGCCATAACGGATCATGACAATATACTTTCGTATAAAATTGCGACACAATATGCAAAAGATAAAAACATAGAAATATTGCCGGGCGTTGAAATAAATACGATATATAAGGGCTATGAAGTCCATATATTGGGCTATTTTATGGATTTTAACAACAGTGATTTTCAAAAGTTGATAAAAACGCAACAACAGGCAAGAATAAAACAAACAAAAGAAATAATAACATTGCTGGCTAAAAAAGCCGGTATAAAAATTAAATTTGAAAATATAGTAAGCCAGGTTGCACAAGGCGGCAGTATAGGACGACCGCACATAGCAAAGGCGATAACAAATGCCGGCGGAACATCGAGTTCTATTGAAGCATATAATAAATATATCAACGACAATTCAAATGTATATGTTCAAAGAAAAACGGTAACTCCGTTTGATGCGGTTGAAGTAATATATGATGCGGGCGGAATCCCCGTGTTTGCACATCCTTATGATGTTGATATTGCTTCGCAACTGATTAAAGAAATGATGAATTTCGGTTTAAGAGGCATAGAAGCATATCACCGTAAGCATTCACCTGCAATAATCGAATATTTTTCGACAATCGCCGAAGAAAACGGTCTTATAATAACCGGCGGTTCGGATTTTCATGCACCTAACCCGAATAACGGCAATATAATAATGGGTAAAAATTTTATTCCCGAGTGGATATATGATGAATTAATGAACGAAAAGCGAAGAATGGAACTTGCAAGGTGAAACATTTGCAATCGAGCATATTCAATATATTTTTAATTTTGCTTGTATTAATGATGATGATATTAATACTTGTTCCCTTTGATTTGATTAATTTAAAGCAGGCACAGAGGATAGCAAAATGGTTAAGTGTTTATGAACGTGTATCATATTCGCTTGATTTAATAAAATTGAATGAAGGTTATATAATTCCGAGTGCGGAAGAAACAGGGACGATAATAACGGAAGACAATGTTAAAAACCTGATATATTCGTATATGAGTATTGATAATACGGCAAAAAAGGTGAAAAAATATTCATATCGCAAATTAAACGGAACTCCCGTAAAAAAACACAAACCTTATTATTTTGAGGATTTTGTATTGACCAAAACTGGCGAAACGATAGGAATAAAGGAAATACAAAGCAAATTATATTACATGTTCATAGACATAAACGGAGCGGAAAAACCGAACAGAATAGGGGAAGACATCTTTTTTATAAAGCTGTACCCCGATAAATATGAGCCGATGGGAGAAGGAGTAAAATATGCAAATTTAAAACTCGGTTGTTCTCCCCTGGGGAGCGGTTTGAACTGTGCCGATTATTATTTGCACGGAGGGAATATATGATTTTATGCCATATAAGGCATAATTGTCACGATTGTTTACGAAATCGAGATAATATTGAGTAAAAGATATATTCATGATAATTTAGATATAAAAACAAACTATAGAGTCAGATAAGTTAGGAGAAAAGAATGACGGAAAAAAGAGTATGGTTGTTCAAAGAAGGAAACGCATCCATGAGAAATCTTCTTGGCGGAAAGGGTGCAAATTTGGCAGAAATGACAAATTTGGATTTGCCTGTTCCTCCGGGTTTGACAATTACAACGGAAACCTGTATGGATTACATAAATAACGGTAATAAAATGCCCGCAGGATTAATGGATGAAGTAAAAGAAAAACTGCGTGAAGTAGAAAAACAGGCAGGTAAAAAATTCGGAGATACAACAAATCCGTTGTTGGTATCCGTCCGTTCCGGTGCAAGAGTTTCAATGCCGGGTATGATGGAAACCATATTAAACTTGGGTTTAAATGATGAAACAGTTGAAGCAATGGTAAAATTAACGAACAATCCGAGATTTTGTTATGACAGCTACCGCAGATTTTTAACTATGTTCGGTTCCGTAGCTTGGGAAATGGACAGACAAAAATATTTTGAATCGGAAGTTGAAAAAGTAAAAGAAAGAGAAGGCGTAAAATCGGATACCGAAATTTCGGCGGAAGGTTGGAAGTCTTTAATTCCGATATATAAAAAAGTAATTAAAGAAGTAACGGGAAAAGAATTTCCGCAAGACCCGTATATACAATTGCAGGAAGCAATTGAAGCAGTATTCCGTTCTTGGAATATACCGAGAGCCGTTGCATACAGAAACATGAACAAAATCGACCATAATTTCGGAACGGCGGTAAACGTTCAAACAATGGTATTCGGAAATATGGGTAACGATTGTGCAACAGGCGTATCTTTTACAAGAAACCCCGCAACGGGCGAAAATAAATTTTACGGTGAATATTTGGTAAATGCACAAGGCGAAGACGTTGTAGCAGGTATCAGAACTCCGAAACAAATTGCCGAATTGGAATCCGATATGCCCGAATTATATAAACAATATGTTGCAATAGCAAAACAATTGGAAAAAGGCTATCACGACGTACAAGACATGGAGTTTACGATTGAAAGAGGAAAACTTTGGATATTGCAAACGAGAAACGGAAAAAGAACGGCAAAAGCTGCAATTAAAATTGCGGTTGATTTGTACGAAGAAGGTATTGTAACCAAAGAAGAAGCAATAAAATTGGTAGACCCGTATTCCGTATATCAGGTATTGTTACCCTGCTTTAATCCGGCAGCCGTAAAACATGCACATAAAGTATCAAAAGGTGTAAATGCATCACCGGGTGCGGCAGTCGGTAAAATTGTGTTTGATACGGAAGAAGCGGCACAACGTGGAGCAAACGGCGAAAAAGTCATATTGGTAAGAATTGAAACCTGCCCGGATGATATACACGGAATGGCAGTTTCACAAGGTGTTTTAACATTAAGAGGCGGAGCAACTTCGCACGCTGCCGTAGTTGCAAAAGGTATGGGAAAACCTTGCGTTTCGGGTTGTGAAGATTTGTCAATCAACTTGGAAAAAGAAACGATTACCTGTGCGGACGGTACAATATTCCATAAAAACGATATTATTTCATTGGACGGCGGAACCGGCGAAGTTATGGAAGGTGCGATTGAATTGGTTGAAGCGGGTATTGATTCCGACTTTGAAAAATTCTTCGGCTGGGTAAACGAAATAAAAGAAATGAAAGTTGAAGCAAATGCCGATACACCGAAAGATATAGAAAATGCGTTAAAGTTCGGTGCCGAAGGCGTAGGTTTGTGCAGAACGGAACACATGTTTATGGATCCCGAAAGATTGCCTTGGGTACAAAAGATGATTATTGCAAATACAAAAGAAGCAAGAGAAGAAGCACTTGCAAAATTGTTACCGATGCAATATTCGGATTTCTATGCAATGTTTAAAGCGTTAGGCGATAAACCGTTAACGGTAAGACTTTTAGATCCGCCGTTACATGAATTTTTGCCTTCAAAAATGGAATTAATCGAAACCGTTGCAACAAAGAAAGCATTAAATAAAGATTATGCGGAAGATGCAAAAATGCTTGAAATTGTTGAAGGGTTATCCGAATCAAACCCGATGATGGGATTAAGAGGATGTCGTTTGGGCTTAACATATCCCGAAATCAATGAAATGCAGGTAAGAGCAATCTTTGAAGCATGTTGTGATTTAAAGAAAGAAGGATATGCGGTAAGACCTTGGATAATGATTCCGTTAATCGGACATGTTAATGAGTTAAAAACCGCAAAAGAAATATTGGTAAGAGTTGCAGAACTTGTAATGGCAGAAAAAGGAATTAAAGTTGATTATAAATTCGGAACAATGATAGAAATTCCGAGAGCGGCTTTAACGGCTGATGAAATTGCCGAATATGCGGAATTTTTCTCATTCGGAACAAACGATTTAACTCAAATGACATTCGGTTATTCAAGAGATGATGCGGAAGGCAAATTCTTAAAGAACTACGTAGAACAGAAAATTTTACCTTCAAATCCGTTTGTAACATTGGATACCAAAGGTGTAGGACAATTGGTTGAAATGTCAATGGAAAAAGGTAAAAAAGTAAATTCGGCATTGGTTGGCGGAGTGTGCGGAGAACATGGCGGTGACCCTGATTCCGTTAAATTCTGTCATAAAATCGGATTGAACTATGTATCCTGTTCACCGTTCAGAGTACCGCAAGCAAGATTAGCGGCAGCCCAAGCGGTTATCGAAGAGAAAAACGCTTTGAAAAAATAGTCTGTTTTTCTAAAACAGCCGACTGTATAAAACAGAAAGGTTAAAATCAAATTTAAAACCGTAAATAAACGAAGGAAGCGGGACTTGTATGTTGCAAGCCCCGCTTCCGCATGTTTTACATTTTCGATTTAATTGAAATGTTTATTTTTTCATAGCGGATTTGTACTGTTGTAAAAATATTTGTATTTTTATTTTCAGTATTATGTTGTATATAACAGTATCAGATTGTGGATTTTATTACTGTTAAAAATAAAAATATCAGAGTATGCAATCAGTTTTCTGTTTTAGCAGTTTTTGTGCAGTTTCGGAGGGTAACAACAGGCGGTATTCGCCTTTTATGTCATCAAGTCTGTTTTCTTCCAATGCTTTCATTAATTTATCATTTATCGGTTTGTACGGATGTACAAAGCCTTTTGAACAATAGTATTGAATACCTTTTCTTGTATCATTTTGCTTTGTTGTAAACATATTCACTTCAAACAATTTGACAACTTCCGCATTAACCCACAAAGCTCCCAATTTTCCGCATTTTACGCTTTCTTCTATTGCACATCTCAACAAGGAATCGTCAATACCGGTGAAAGTTCCGCTTGTGCCTGTTCTGAAACCGATAATTTTCGGAAGGATATTATCAGGTTCGCTTATCAAATATTCGTCTTCAACAAAACATTCTGCCTTACTCATTTTTAGCCAACCTGCTTCTTTTTCTTTTACATAAAGTTTAAAAAGAACTTCATATTTATCCTCTTTTTTTTCAATTATTGCCGGTTGTTTGGTTTTCGTTGCATTATGTATCAGGTTTACCTGATATTTCTCGGGTTCCGGTTTTTTAAAGAAAAAACCGTTAAATGCAGGAATAGAAGTTGTTTTTGTCTGCACCTCGGTTGAATTTAAAATATTTTTTTTCGCTCCGGTTTGATTTTTTTTGTATGTGTTTAAGTTCTGATATGAATTTTTAATTCCGGATATAAGCATGCTCGTGTTCCCTCCAATTGTGAAAAAACACGAAATAAAAAAAATTGCCGGTAAATTTTAATTTTTTATCGAAGAATATCAGCTGCCCATCATTTCAATTACATTTTGGAGCAATTCTTTATAAGATTTTATAATTTGATTTGTAATATCTACTTGAAGTTGAGCCTGCTTATAATATGTGGAATTTGCATCAAAGTCGACATTGGAAAGTTCAATCAAGCCGCCTCTTACTTCGCCTCGTCCGACAACGGGTTTGCCTGATTCTTCCGTTTCTGTATATTGTCCGTCCGCAACCTGAAAAAGCATATTCGGGTTGTGGAAGTTAATTATTGCAACTTTATAAAGCGGAGTCGTAACTTTACCGCCGTCTGCTTTACCGTATAATATTCCGTCTTCTTTAAATTCAAATTCTTCATATTTCCCCAAATATTTACCGTTGCTCGGGTCAATCCAGAGTTTTATGTTTGTAGTCGGGACAGAGGCAGCACCGCCGTCAAAAGCCGTGTTGACAAACGAATCCGCATCAACGGGTTTTGCTCCGTTCATAATTTCGCCTTTATCGTTCAGAATATAACCTTGAACCGCTTGTCCGTCAGGGCTTCTGTAAACACCTTCTCCGTCAAACTTAAATTCGCCGAGCCTTGTATATACGATTCGTCCTTTATCGTTTCTTAAAACAAAGTAACCGCTTCCTTCCAAGAAAATGTTTTCATCGGAAGTTCCGGGCGTTGATTTCCCTTGTCCCGAGTTATATGCCACGGGAGCTGCCATTGAACCGTCCAAAAACGTTTTGAAGGTAAACTTCTTTTCTCTGTACCCGGGAGTGTACATGTTTACCATGTTTTCCGCTAATTCATCTATCCAATTTTTTGTAAGTTTTTGAGTGTTCAGTGCATTAATAAATGCGTCACGCATTATTGCTCTCCTTTATTTTTATTTCTTTTTTCTTTGTTTCCGTTTTGCCTGTTATTTTGTCTGTAAAATAAGTCATTGTAAGGCAAATTTTGTTCATCGAATTTTTGTTTCAATGAAGAAATATTATTTTTTAAGTAATTTTCCACCTCGGCACTGCCGGGGATAAATTCGGCGGTTAATTTTCCGTCTTTGTCTATTTTTAAAATAACCGAAACATCGTTATCAAAAGAAATTCTGACGGGTTTTTGAGTTTTAAAAGATTTTTCTATCAGTTGTGTTAACAGGTTCGTCGTATCGACGTTTTTTTGAGTAACCGCCGTTTGTGCCGTTTGAATTTGTATTAAATCTTTAAAATCGCCCGAGGGTGTTGTTTCAACCGTAAATTGTCCTTCTTGCGTTAAATTAACGAAAAACATTGCATCGTTTATATTCATAAACATTGAGTCGTAATTGTAATCAACGGGCATGGAATTTAATATGCTGATACTTTCCGATGATATTTCAACTTCTTCATTTAGTCTTATAAATTCGGAGAAAGGCAAATTTGTGGCTGAAAGTATTTGATTTTCTTCAATCGTTGCCGAAAGTTTTTCGTTTGTATTTTCGGTTTTATTTTTTATATTGGTTTCAATTTTCATTATTCTTCGCCTTCTTCTTCTTTTTTTTCTCTGCTTCGTTGAAAATATTTTTGTACCGCAACTTCCGATAATTGTTTAATTTCTATTTGTTTCTGTTCTTCTTTGTAGTTTTCAATCATTTTTTCTTTATGTTTTTCAAGCACTTTAACTTCTTTTTCGCATTCGACCAGTTTTTCTTTTTCGTGTTCGAGTACTTTTTCGGCTTCAATTTTTTGTTGTTGTAACTGTTCGCCTTTTTCGTACAGATGTTTTAAGTATTTGTCGTAAGAATCAAGCATTGCATAATTGTTTGTAGTCCGCATTGTTTGTATTACGCCCGAGATTTCCCGATTATTTTCGTCTATTAAACTTTCTATCCTTTCGACCTCACTTTTTGCTTTTATAACTTCTTGCAGCTGTTCTTCTTTTTTTCTTATTCTGAAATCAAGTACTTTTTGTAATCTGTATTGAAATGCCATATATTTTTACTTATACCCGTACATTTGAATTATGCGGTTTTCATTTAAAATAAAATACCTCTATACGTATGAATTTATTTATTTTTTAATGAAATATTTTTTTTTGTCAAAATTGAATAACAATATTTTAATAAACTGGACGGAGAATAATATTGAGTTATAATATTTGTAAGGATAGTATAATAATTTGATTTTTATAAAAGGGGAGTATATGCCTGCTAAACATATAGATTTTAATATTGATGTGGCACAAGGTTTCGGGATATATAAGAATAATATAGAGTCCGAATTGTTGGACGGTGTCAGTTCCGTAAATATATCATGCGGTTTTCATGCCGGTGACCCGTTGTTAATAAAAGAATATTTACTTAAATGTAAGGAACAAAATATAACAATCGGAGCACATATAGGATTTAACGATATTCAAGGTTTGGGATACCGCCCCGTTGATTTGTCGGAAGATGAAATTGAAGCCGTTGTTCTGTATCAGGTTGGGGCAATTGCTTCTTTTGCAAAAGCTTATAAATTGGAAATCGAACACGTAAGACCGCATGGTGCAATGTATAAAATGGCATGCGAAAATGAAAAATTTGCAATTTCCGTTGCAAATGCAATTAAAAAGTTCGATAAATGGCTTGTTTATACCTGTGCCGACAATGAAATTATAAATAAGGTTGAAGAAGAAACAGGAATTGTCGTTTCAAGAGAAATTTTCTTTGATAAATATTATAATCAGGAATTTAAAATTGATTGGGATAACAAAAATTTTGTTTCCGATGAAAATGCTTTAAACAGAATAAGAACAATTATGTTTTCATCTCAAATAAAATTGGGCAACGGAGTGTTTATGCCGGTGAATTGCAATACAATTCACTTTGATACAAAAAATCCGAACATTGTTCAATTATTAAAAAAGGCAAACGAAATAATAAAACCGACTCCGTTTAATTACAACCGTGCGGATCTCTCGGGTTGGGTATAGGAGAAAATAATGAGATTAAGCAAATTATATTCAAAAATTCCGAAAGAAGCAGGTTGGCTTCTCCCGGGTTTGGAAGTAAAAAGGTGGTTTATCCTCATCATTACGGGGGCAACTCTTGCCGTCGTCGGACTTTGTATAATTTTAAATCTCAGACCCGTTTATACGCTCATACGAATGATTTTGAAGATTACACGTATGTTGCCGTCCGAAATCATCGGTTGGTCGTTAATTGTTTTCGGCGTAATTTTCTTTTTTATCGGTTGGTTAAAAACAAATTATTCGATTTTGGATGTTAATAACGAAAGAAATCGCCATGCGGTTCTTGAAGATTTATTCAGAAGAAGAAAATTAAACAGAGGTCCTAAAATTGTTGCAATAGGCGGCGGTACCGGTTTATCCACTATGTTAAAAGGAATAAAAAAAATAACAAATAACATTACTGCCGTTGTTACGGTCGGTGATGACGGCGGAAGTTCGGGTAAATTAAGAGAAGAACTCGGTGTTTTACCTCCCGGCGATATCAGAAGTTGTATTGCCGCATTGGCGGATGATGAAGATTTGGTTGCAAAACTTTTTCAATACAGGTTTAAAGATTGTGCGGGGTTATCGGGTCACAGTTTCGGAAATTTGTTTTTGACTGCAATGTGTTCAATTACCGGAAACATGGTTAAAGCCGTTCAGGAATCTTCAAAGGTACTTTCAATAAGAGGAAGGGTGCTTCCTTCAACATTGGATGATATGAGATTGGTTGCCGAAATGGAGGACGGTTCGATTATTAAAGGCGAATCAAACATTCCGGAATCGGGCAAAAAAATAAAAAGGTTGTATTGTGAACCCGATAATTGCAAAGCTTTGGAAGAAGTTTTATATGCAATTCATGATGCGGATTTGATTATTCTCGGCCCCGGAAGTTTATATACAAGCGTTGTTCCGAATTTATTGATTAAAGATATAGCAAAAGCGGTAAGTAATGCAAAAGCAAAAAAAATATATGTGTGCAATATAATGACACAACCGGGTGAAACGGACGGCTTTTCGGTTTCCGACCACGTTAAAACATTGTTCAATCACGCAAAAAGCGATAAAATTACCGATGCAGTGCTTGTTAACACTGATTTGCCGGAAAACTTAATTGCACCTTATAAAGATGCCGGTTCCGAACCTGTTTTTGTTGATGTTGATGAATTAAATAAAATGGGAATTGAGGTAGTTCAAAAAAATCTGATTGAAGATAAACGTTTTGAAGACGGTCACTCTTCTTTTGTAAGACATTCGCCCGGCAGATTGGCAAGAATTATTTATTATTGGTACAGAAAAAAAGAAAAAGGTAAAATATAATGTCGAATGAAAATGTAAAGCCGGTTTCGGTCAGAACCTTTCAAAAAATGAAAGATAACGGTGAAAAAATTACAATGCTTACGGCTTATGATTTTTCCACGGCTAAATATATTGACGAATGCGGAGTCGATTCTATTTTGGTTGGTGACTCTTTGGGGATGACTATTTTAGGTTATGACACAACAATAAATGTTACGATTGATGATATGTTGTTATTTACAAAAGCAGTAACACGAGGCGTAAAAAGAGCTTTGGTTATTGCCGATTTACCCTTCCTTTCATATCACGTTTCAAGAGAAGAAACGGTTATGAATGCGGGACGTTTAATTCAGGCAGGTGCAAAAGCCGTAAAATTGGAAGGTGCTTCCGATTTTATATTGGAGGAAATTAAACATTTAACTCAATGCGGAATAAACGTTGTCGGACATTTGGGATTTACGCCCCAATATATAAACACGATAGGCGGTTATTTCGTACAGGGAAAATCTTTTGAAAATACGATAAAACTTTTGGAAGCGGCTAAAAAATTGCAGGCTGCGGGTGTCTTTGCATTGGTGTTGGAAATGGTGCCCGAGGAATCCGCAAAATATATAACGGAAAATCTTGATATTCCGACTATCGGAATAGGAGCGGGTAAATATACCGACGGTCAGGTTCTGGTTATTGATGATGTTATAGGAAAGTATGCCGGTAATATACCAAGGTTCGTAAAACAATATGCTAACGTTAAAGATGTTATGCAAAACGCAATAACGTCATATAATAAAGATGTAAAAGATTGTAAGTTCCCGTGTGCGGAACATTCTTTCAATTTGACTACAGAGGAGAAAAATAAACTTGAGTTCACAGTTATTAAATAAAAAATCCGATGTCAGAAATCAAATCGGTATTTGGAAAAAATCAAACTTAAAAATCGGTCTTGTTCCGACAATGGGAGCTTTACATGCCGGACATGCTTCTTTAATAAAAAAAGCAAAAGAAACTTGTGACAAAGTGGTTGTCAGTGTTTTTGTAAATCCGATACAATTCGGACCGAATGAAGATTATAATAAGTATCCGAGAACAATTGAAACCGATAAAAAATTGTGTGACGAATTGGGCGTTGATATTGTGTTTGCCCCCACACCGAATGAAATGTACGGAGAAAACAAGAAGTTAAAAGATACGGATTTAACGTTTATTTGTCCGCCTTATAAATTGGTTGATTGTTTGTGCGGTAAATCAAGAGTCGGACATTTTGACGGTGTAGCAACGGTTGTTTTTAAATTATTCAATATCGTTACTCCCGATTATGCGTTTTTCGGTCAAAAAGACGCTCAACAATTGTTTATATTAAAACAAGCCGTTAAAGATTTGGATTTGAATGTTGAACTCATTGCATGCCCGATAGTTCGTGAAGAAGACGGACTTGCAATGAGTTCAAGAAATACATATCTTTCAAACGAAGAGAGAACCGAAGCGCTTACGATATCAAAAGCTTTGAGGGAAATACAAAAAGCATATAACGGCGGAATTGACGATGTTAAAATACTTTTTGATGTGGCAGTTTCGGTAATAAGCAAAAATATAGAAATTGAGTATATAGAATTTAGGAATTTTGATACATTTGACAAAACCGAAAAAATTTCGGAAAATACTCTTGTTGCCGTAGCCGTGAGGGTTGGTAAAACGAGGTTGATTGATAATATTATACTTGGGTAAATGGTAAACGGTAGAAACGACGAAATTTTAATAAAGTTAAATTCATTGGCACAGATTTTATACGGTGTTAAGTTTTTGCGTTTCTTATTTTTCTTTTATTCGTTTTTATCGTTTGTCTTTTGGTTTTTAAATTGTTTTGAAGTCGATTGGCTTTATTTGTTTAACTGGTTGTTTGTTATTCCGTATCAAATTGTAAGCTTTTTCTATACTCCGCAGGGAGTATCCGTTGATTTTTCATTGGCTATAATCGGAGTAATTTCATTATTGCTCGGGTTTGTTTTTGATTTCGTAATTGATGCAATGTATCAAAAAATATTGGCAATGAAAGAAGCGGAACAAAAAAAAATATTTCAAAGAAAAATGAAGCAAAAAGAAAGAAGAAATGCAAAAAAAGCAACGATAAATCTAAATCCTACGCCGGAGGAAAATTCAAATGTCGTTTCATTTGGAGAAACAATTGAAAATTCAAAATTATTATTTTTGATAACTTCCGAAATAAGTAAAATAAAAAAATCCGATTCCGAATTGGAATTAACATTTCAAGAGTTGGAATTGTGGAAGCAGAGAGTAAATAAAAAATTAATAGAGAATTTTCAATATTCAAAACCTATGCAAAAAGGATATTACAGAAAAAATTTGTTTTTAACTTATCAGGATTTTAACTATGTCGATGATTTTCTGTATTATCTGAAACCGACATTGGAATCAATAAATACGGAATTTAAAAAGTATAGGATTTTGGTTTCTTTTTCTTATGTATTGAGTGCGTTAAATTCAATACAAAATTTGGAAAAAGAACTGGATTTAATGGATACGATATTATCAATTAACTTTATAAACGAGTTTATCGTCACAAACAGATTTAAAATAAATTATGATAATAAACCCGTTCAAAAGTATGATACAAAGTTAAAAGGTGAATATAATCTGTCAAAAAATCTGACGATTTCCAACAGACAACCGCTATTTGTTTTAATAAAGAAAAAGGAGAATAACGCACAATGAAAATGAAAATAATAAGAATGGAGCATAATAAACATTTGCCCGAATATAAAACCGAAGGTTCATCGGGCATGGATTTGTATGCGGCAATCGAAAAGCCGATAACATTAAAACCTTTAGAAAGAATGCTTATCCCGACAGGAATAAAAATTGAAATTCCGATTGAATATGAAGCACAAATACGGGCACGTTCCGGATTATCGGTAAAACATGGAATTACGTTGATAAATGCGGTAGGAACGGTTGATGCCGATTACAGAGGTGAAGTTTGCGTCGGTTTGGTGAATATATCAAATGAAGAATACACAATAAACCCTGATGACAGAATAGCTCAAATGGTAATCGCAAAAGTGGAAAAAGCCGAAATTGAAGTTACAACGGAACTTGCAACTTCAACAAGAGGTGAAGGCGGATTCGGTTCAACAGGTTTTTAATTCACGAAATTAATGAAATAAGTTGTAACCTGTTATAAACGAACAAACAATAAAGATTGCGGAGAGGATGTAAGTAATGTGATTAAGTCCTTTTTCCGCACTTTTTTGTGAAGCAAATAAATTTTCGGCACCGCCTATTGCACCTAAACCTCCGCCTTTCGGTGAGTGTAAAAGTACCAAAAGAATAAGCAATACGGCCGAAATAATTTGTATAATCCAAATTGTTGTTAACATATTTAATCCTTTATTTCTCTTTATGAATTGAGTTTAGCACAAACAGGAGTTTTTGTGTAACCTCTTCAAAATTCGGAGTTTTTATTAGGACTTTTTTTAATTTCGATTTATCCCCCGAAATTATTTCTATTTTTGATTTATTTACGTCAAAAAGTTTTGAACAAAAAGAAATTAATTCTTTGTTTGCTTTATTTTCAACGGGCGGTGCGGAAATTTTAATTCTGACGTATTCGTTTGTGTAATCGACAATTCTGTTAAAAGAAGAATTGGGAACGAGTTTAACGCTGAAAATAACGCCTTGTTCACTTGCCGTAATGTATTTTTCGTTGTCATTCATAAAATTATTATACACTAATTGAATTTAGAATAATTAAAGTATGGAAAAATTTTAAAATAAAGTGTAAAATTAATGAGAAACAGGAAAAAGGCAATGGAAGAAGAAAATATATTTGCGGGTTTGGAAAAACTGTTAAAAGAACAAAATCGCCCGCAGGAAGAAATAAACGAAATATATAAAGCATTTAAGTTTGCGGAAAAACTTCACTCGGGACAATACCGTGTAAGTGAAGAACCGTATATAATTCATCCTGTTGAAGTTGCGAAAATTCTTGCCACGTTAAAGGTAGATAAAAATACTTTAATGGCTGCAATCCTGCATGATACGATTGAAGATACCGGTTTGACGGCGGAACAATTGGAAAGTGAGTTCGGAAGTGATGTATTAAATCTGGTTTTGGGCGTAACAAAATTGGATAAGTTGCAATTCAAATCAAAAGAAGAACGGCAGGCGGAAAGTTTCCGAAGAATGTTTATTGCAATGGCAAAAGATGCGAGAGTAATACTTCTGAAACTTGCGGACAGACTGCATAATATGCGAACGCTTAATTATATGTTGCCGGTAAAACAAGTGCGAATTGCACAGGAAACTTTGGATATTTTTGCTCCGTTGGCAAACAGATTGGGTATCGGTAAAATAAAAGCGGAATTGGAAGATTTATCTTTGCGTTACTTAAATCCCGATAAATATTTTGAAATTGCGAAATTGGTAGCTCAAAAAAAGGTTGAACGGGAAAATACCGTAAAATTGTTAATTGATGAAATATCATCAAGTTTGAAGAAAAATGAAATTGAAGCGGAAATAACGGGCAGAGCAAAGCATTATTACAGCATTTATAAAAAAATGCAAAGACTGAATGTCGCATTTAATGACCTGTACGACATTACCGCCGTGAGAGTTATTGTTGATACGGAAAGACAATGCTATGAAGTTCTCGGTATAATCCATTCATTGTTTAAACCTATTCCCGGCAGGTTTAAAGACTATATTGCAATGCCTAAAGGCAACGGATATAAGTCCTTGCATACATCGGTTATCGGCCCCGGTCAAAAACCTTTGGAAGTTCAAATAAGAACAAAAGATATGCATAAGGTTGCGGAATACGGTGTTGCGGCTCATTGGAAATATAAAGAAGGCGGTTCGATTAAGGCTTCTTCGGAAGATGATATCAGATTTTCGTGGCTTCATCAAATGATTGAGTTGGATAAAGAAACCGCAAACGCAAATGAATTTGTCGAAAAAGTCAAATTGGATTTGTTCGGAAATCAGGTATTTGCATTTACGCCTATGGGCGATATTATTGATTTGCCGTTAAACGCAACTCCGATTGATTTTGCGTTCAGAATACACTCCGAAGTAGGTTATCGAACAACGGGGGCTTTAATAAACGGTCGTATTGCACAATTGGATACAAAGCTAAAAAACGGTGATATTGTTGAGCTTTTTACATCAAAAACCGGCACACCGAAATTGCATTGGCTTAAGTTTTGCGTTACCAAACAGGCACAATCTAAAATACGTCAATGGTTCAAGAAACACAATAAAGAAGAACATATTATTAACGGCAGAAATATGTTGGAACAGGAAATTACAAAAGCCGTATTTGACGAAAATTTGAAAAACGGTAATTTGCTTGAAATCGCAAAGTCCATAAATTATATGTCCGTTGATGATATGTTGGCGGCTGTCGGCAACGGAGAAACAACCGTAAGTAAAATTACGGGAAAAATAAAGAAACCGGTTTCGACAGACTCCGAACAATTCGTTTCTTCCAAAAAGAAAAGCCATTATAAAGATGAAATTGTCGGACTTGAAGGAATGTTGTATTCTTTCGCAAAATGTTGCTCTCCTGTTCCGGGGGAATATATAGTGGGTGTTGTAACAAGGGGGAAAGGTGTTTCCGTTCACAGAATTGATTGCCCTTCTCTGGATTCGATACCTGAAGAACGATTGATGAAAATAAGTTGGAAAAACGGCGAAAATCCGAATAAAACTTATGTTACTTCAATAAGAATACATTGTGCCGATAAAATGGGTATGTTAAAAGATGTCCTTATAAAAGCATCGGATTGCGGAACAAATATAACTTATGCAAACGTTAAGACAAACAATTCAAAAAAATTGGGTATTATTGATTTGGGCGTTGAAGTTAACGGAATTGAAAAATTAAATTATGTTATAGCCGCATTTCAATCCTTGCCGGATGTCCATTCCGTAAAAAGAATACAAATGAACTCAAAAATAAAAACTCCCGTTGAAAATAAGAAAAAAAACAAGCCTAAAAAACAATAAC
>CAZHCP010000016.1:0-25947 GCA_964531015.1 uncultured Muribaculaceae bacterium | reverse complement strand
ATTAGAATTTTAGAATTAAAAGATAAATTTATTCAATATAGCATTTACGTTCTTGCCCCGTGACACCTGCATAAAGTTCAATATATTGTTTTGCGGGGCTTGAAAATACTTTTGTCAACAAAACTTCTTCGATTTGGAAAAATCCGACATCGGCTGACATTTCAATATCTATTTTAATCGGTTTATTTTCCCCGTGATGAATACCGACATGAGTTATTGCATTTGCGGAATACTTATGAATATCGCCCACTTTCGGCGTATTATTAATCGCAAGCGGTATTCTTGCTCTGCCTTTTGTCATGTCACACCCGTCGGCAATAAGCAAAATGCCTGCTTCCAACGAATGGATTTTCTTTGTTGACATGTGACCGACAATGGCTTCTATTGCCAAGGATTTTATAATTACACGTTTATGAATATCATCAAAAACCTGTTTTATGACACTGTCAAGCAACGGAAGAGCGAGCATGACCGACATTTGTTCATGGTCCTGTCTTCCTATCATCATGCCCAAATCATGCATTAAAGAAGCTATAACTACACCGCAAAGGCTATCCTCAAACGTTCCCGTTTCTTCCGTTTCAAGAGAAGTTTTAATTCCCGCTTCATGCAAAATATTTAGCATTTTAATTGAATTAACGGCAACCTGACGCATGTGTACCGGCCCGTGGTCGTTATATCCGAGTCTTTTTATGGAAACGTTATTTCCGTATTCCTGCATTTCCTGCAACTCTTCGTTTTCCAGCAGGAGTTGTGCAAGTTTTTTGCAATTATCATAATTTTTTAAGCGTTCCAATATTTTTGTTTCAACTGCTATTTCTTTTGCCGATTTCATAATTTATCCTTTTATATACATTATACACTATTTTACAGTGAAAATAATTAAAACATGAATTGAAATAAATCTTTACTTTTAAAAATTTTAAATTATGCTATTATATAATTATGTTGATTAGAGAAACGGAACCCCGTTTCTTTTTTATTTAATATAAGGTAAAACAAGGGGGGTAATTTGAAAAGAGAACATAACAAAAATTCTCAACACGAAAATAATGCACCTTTTGAATACGTTAACAAGTACGAATTAATGCAAAAAATCGAACCGGTTATTGACAATACTTTAATGCGTTTCGGTTTAATTCCCGTTGAAACGGAACTTGTGAAAGAAAATCACAGGTGGTTTTTAAGAATTTTCATTTATTCGACGGAAAGAAATGTTAATTTGGACGATTGTGAAAACGTTTCAAGAAGTCTGTCGGATTTTCTTGAAGAATTAATACCGTTTAAATATTATCTTGAAGTAAGTTCTCCCGGTGTCGAGAGGAAACTTAAATCGTCAAAAGAATATTTAATATTTAAAGGTAAAGACATTAATATTAAACTAAAACAACCGATTGACGAGTCGGGCGAAAAACAATTTGTCGTTAAAATTGTTGATTTTGATGAAAATGAAGGTTTAACGGCTTTTTTATACAGAGATAAAAAAGACATATTAATTAAAAACGATAATATATCATCGGCAAAATTATACTCAAATGAAATATAGGAGATAGAAAATGATTAAAATCGGAACTGCACTTTTTGAAGCGTGCGAAGAACTCGAAAGAGAAAAAGGAATTACAAAAGACGTAATTATTGCTTCATTATGCGATGCAATGGTTACTGCATATAAAAAACATCTTAAACAAAAAGAAATTCCCAATGTTGAAGCAATTTTGGACGAACAAACCGGAGAAATCGGCGTATTCAGAACAAAATCCGTTGTTGAAAATGTTGAAGACCCCGATTTGGAAATTTCTCTTGAAGATGCAAAAGAAATTGACGATGAAGTTGAATTGGACGATGAAGTTAAAATTGAAGTAACTCCGGAAAACTTCGGACGTATTGCCGCTCAAAGTGCAAAACAGGTTATTACTCAAAGAATTAAAGAAGCCGAAAGAAAACTCGTTTTGGATGAGTTTATGGAAAAGAAAGGCACTTTGACAACGGGTATTATTCAAAGAGTCGAAAACAGAAATGTTATCGTTAACATCGGAAAAACAGATGCAATAATGCCTCAAAAAGAACAAATCCCCGGAGAATACTACAAACCCGGAAACAGAATAAGAGTATTTGTTCTTAACGTTAAAGAAACCGCAAAATTACCGCAGGTTATTGTTTCACATGCACATGCGGAAATCGTAAGAGAATTGTTTGAACTTGAAGTACCGGAAATTGAAGACGGAATTGTTGAAATTAAATCTATTTCAAGAGAAGCCGGTTACAGAACAAAAATTGCCGTAACTAGCAATGACCCTGACGTTGATTCCGTCGGTGCTTGTATCGGACCGAGAGGAAGCAGAATACAAACCATTATCGGCGAATTGAAAAACGAAAAAATCGATATAGTAAGATACAGCGAAAACCCTGTTGAATATATCGTTAATGCACTTTCTCCGGCACGAATAGTATCTGTTGATATTTTGGCTGATGACGAATTTTCAAAAGAAGCATTTGTTATCGTTCCCGATGACCAATTAAGTTTGGCAATCGGTCGTGACGGTCAAAACGTAAGATTGGCACACAAACTTACAGGCTGGAAAATAGATATTAAGAGCGAATCTCAGGCTGAAAAAATGGAATATTCCGCACCTGTTCAACATGCTGAAGAACAAGATGACGTTGAAGAAGATGAAGTTGATGAAATTGCGGAAGAAATCCGTGAAGAAGAAGAATATGCGGTTGATGAAGAAGATATGGAAACTTTTGAAGCCGATGAAACGCAACAGGAAAGCGAAGAATAATTTTTCAATTCTATAAAAAACAAAGCCCCGATTTTTTATAAAATCGAGGCTTTTGTTTTAGGAACTTAACAGGATTTACTTTTCTTTTTAAAAAATGAAAATATATCCGTAACGGGAGATATTAATTTTTTCCAATTTGATTTTATTCGGTCTTTTACGGTGTCGGTTTTCTGAGGGTTTGTATTGTTTCTTTTATCCGCAACAATATATTTATCATCATCAAGTTCTTCAAGAAGAGAAGAATTTAAGTAACGATTTTCAACATCAATCGAACGCAACCTGTTTAAGCGACAATCCGCCTGAATATTAACGTATGCATCGGTAATTAAGTTGTTTGCCATGCCGGATTAACCCCATACAATATTAAAAACAAAATAGAATTGAAAATTGACAAAAAAAGAGTATCAATTTAAAAAAATTGATACTCTTTAAAATTATAATGATAATTACTATTTCATTGCTTTTTCAACAGCAACCGCAACAGCAACGGTAGCACCTACCATCGGGTTGTTACCCATACCGATAACACCCATCATTTCAACGTGAGCCGGAACTGATGAAGAACCTGCAAATTGTGCATCGCCATGCATTCTTCCCATAGTATCGGTCATACCGTAAGAAGCGGGACCTGCCGCAACGTTATCGGGGTGTAAAGTTCTTCCCGTACCGCCGCCTGAAGCAACCGAGAAATATTTTCTGTTATTTTCATAGCACCATTTTTTATAAGTACCTGCAACGGGGTGTTGAAATCTTGTAGGATTTGTTGAGTTACCCGTAATGGAAACATCAACGCCTTCTTTAATCATAACAGCAACACCTTCGGAAACATCATCCGCACCGTAGCATTTAACTTTTGCTCTTTCGCCTTCGGAGAAAGGAGTTTCGTTTAATACTTTTAATTCACCGGTTTTGAAATCGTAAGAAGTTTCAACAGCCGTGAAACCGTTAATTCTTGCAATAATGTAAGCTGCGTCTTTGCCCAAACCGTTTAAGATAACTCTTAAAGGTTCTTTTCTTACTTTATTTGCATTTCTTGCAATACCGATAGCACCTTCGGCAGCCGCAAAAGATTCGTGACCTGCCAAGAAGCAGAAACATTTTGTTTCTTCTCTTAACAACATAGCCCCCAAATTACCGTGTCCGATACCTACTTTTCTTGTATCACCGACGGAACCGGGAACTGCAAATGCCTGCAAACCTTCACCGATAGCTTCCGCCGCATCGGCAGCATTTGTAATACCTTTTTTTATTGCGATTGCACAACCCAAAGTATAAGCCCAAGAAGCATTTTCAAATGCGATAGGTTGAATGCCTTTAACAATTTCGTCAACATTTATACCTTTTGACAAACATAATTCGTTAGCTTCGTCCAAAGATTTAAAACCGTATTCGTTAAGAACCTTAGCTATTGAAGCCTCACGTCTGTCTTGTCCTTCAAATTTTGCCATAGTTTATTTTCCTTTTTATTAATTAGTCATACTTTAAATTTTTACAAATGATAGATTTATAAGACAAAACTATTGTTTTCTGGGGTCAATAGTTTTAACCGCATCTGCAAATCTGCCGTAGGTACCGATATTTTTTTCAAATGCTTCCTTAGCATCTTTGCCGGCTTTGATTGCGTCCATAACTTTGCCCAAGTGAACAAATTTATAGCCGATTACTTCATCATTTTTATCCAAGCCGAGTTCCAAAATATAACCTTCAGCCAATTCCAAATATCTTACGCCTTTTTGAAGAGTAGAGTGGATTGTACCTACTTGCGAACGAAGACCTTTTCCCAAATCTTCCAAGCCCGCACCAATCGGTAAACCGCCTTCGGAGAATGCCGTTTGAGTTCTTCCGTAAACAATTTGCAAGAACAATTCACGCATAGCAACGTTAATAGCGTCACAAACCAAATCGGTATTTAATGCTTCCAAAATGGTTTTGCCGGGGAGAATTTCGCCTGCCATTGCTGCAGAGTGTGTCATGCCCGAGCAACCCAACGTTTCAACCAAAGCTTCCTGAATAACGCCGTTTTTAACGTTAAGAGTTAATTTACAAGTACCTTGTTGAGGAGCACAACAACCGCAACCGTGTGTCAAACCGGAAATATCTTTAATTTCCTTACATTTTGTCCATTCACCTTCTTGCGGAATAGGTGCCGGAACGCCTTTTACTCCTCTTTTTACACAACATTTTTCTTCAATTTCGTGTGTAATTTGCATATTGTCCATCAGACCTCCTGTTTCTTTATTTCTTAAAAAAATAATACTCACATACACAAATTATACGGTAAACAAAATTACATGTATATAAGCATGCCTGAAAAAAATATTATATTATGTCGATTTAACAACGGAACATGTTATAATTGATTTGTGCAGGTAAATTATGAAATTAATCCGAAATATAAAAAACACAAGTGAAATATATAATAATATGTTACTGCAATTTCCGAAAAATGAGCTTAAAACATTTGAACGGTTTTGTACGTTGACCGGTTCCGCAAATTACATTGTTTATGACGCAAGCGAGGACGGTGAAAAAATCGGATACGTTATAATTGTTGAGAATACGGAATTAAAATATATTTGGATTGATTATCTTGCCGTATTCAAAATTTATCACAATCAAGGGTTCGGACATAAAATTTTAAAAGAGTTAAACAATTTATACAGAGATTATAACGGTTGCTTCCTTGAAGTACAAAAAGAAAATGAGCGGGATATAAATACCTTTAGGCGAATTAAATTTTATGAAAAACAAGGAGCAATAAAACTTCCCGTCGATTATTTTTATCCCGACTATAACGAAGCCTTGTCGATGAACTTATATTACTTCGCATATACAAAGAAATACCCCGAAAACATAAAAAGCGAAATTAAATTCGTCTTTAACATGCTCCACTCGGACGTAAAAAAACTTAATGACGTCTTTAATAAAATAACAATTGAAAATGAATAACCGAATAAATTAAATTCACAAAACGGGTAAAATATGGTAAAATACACCGGAAAGGAAAAAAGATGAATTGTCCTGTTTGTAATGTTCCGTTTATTACGGTTGAACGAAAAAATATTGAAGTCGAATATTGTCTTTCCTGCAACGGATTTTGGCTCGACAGGGGCGAACTTGAACTTATAAATGAAATTTTGGGCTTAAATGCAAAAATCAATTCACCTTTTAATGAAAAGGAAATTTCAACCGCCGAAAAAAAGTACAAATGCCCGAAATGCAATAAAATTATGAAAAAAGTAAAAATTAATGATGTAATTATTGATGTTTGCCCGAATAATGACGGAATTTGGTTTGATAAAAACGAACTTTCCAAGATCCTTAATAACTCAAACAAAGAAAACGGACGTATTATTAAATTTTTGGGCGAATTTTTTATTCAATAGAACTTTTAAAAGGAGAAATTTATGATAAGCGATTTAACCATAACACTAATTATAGTTGCAATTACAGTAATATTTGTCGGTTCCGCAATCGGAATTTACAATAATCTTGTTGTTTCAAAAAACCAAAATCAAAATGCAAGGGCTCAAATAGATGTGCAACTTAAAAGACGTCACGATTTAATCCCAAACCTGATAGAAGCCGTTAAAAGTTATATGGCTCATGAACAAAATATTTTGACAAAGATAACGGAACTCAGACAACAGGCGGTTAATGTTAACGATTCGGATATTAAATCCGTTGCACAAATCGAAAATCAATTGAGTTCCGCTTTAAAATCTTTATTCGCCGTTGCCGAAAATTATCCCGACTTAAAAGCAAATCAAAACTTTATTCGGTTTCAGGAAGAATTGGCTTCAACGGAAAATAAAATTTCTTTTGCTCGACAATTTTTTAATGATACCGTTCTTAACTACAACAACAAAATTCAAACATTCCCTAATAACATAATTGCAGGCATGTTTAATTTTACAAAAGAAGATTATTTTGAAATACCTGAGGTTGAAAAAAATGCACCGCAGGTTAAATTTTAGGTTTATTTATGTGGCAACAAATAGAAGCTAATAAAAGGAAATCACTTGTATTAATTTTTGCAATGGCAATAATTCTCTCAGGGACAGGATATGCCTGTGCAATATACTTCCTCGGAAGTGCATTCGGTATTGACGGTATTTTGTTTGCTCTTATAATTTGGCTTATTCTTTTAGGTGTTTCATATTTTCAAGGTGACAACATTTTTTTATCAATGAATAATGCAAGAAAAATTAACCCTCACGATAATAAAAAATTACATAATGTAGTTGAAGAAATGAGTATTGCGGCAGGATTGCCGAAAGTTCCCGATATTTACATTATTGATGACCCTTCTCCAAACGCATTCGCTGTCGGAAGAAAACCCGAAACGGCTTCGGTTGCCGTTACGGCAGGGCTTCTTGAAATTTTAAACAGAGATGAACTTCAAGGCGTTATTGCACACGAAATTGCACATATTAAAAATCGAGATACTTTATATATGTTGTTTGCATCGATAATGTTAAGTGCGATTGTTCTTCTTGCCGATATATTCTTAAGGAACGGCTACCGTTCGGGCGGAAGGCAATATAATTCAAGGAATAATTCATCATCAGGCAATAATGCGGAAGTCGTTTTGTTGTTAATTTCCGTAATATTCCTTATATTAGCCCCGATTGTTGCTCAATTGGTATATTTTTCGATTTCAAGAAAAAGAGAATATCTTGCGGATGCGTGTGCGGCACAATTTACACGATATCCCGTTGCATTAGCGAACGCACTGGCAAAAATTTCCGGTACAACAATTAAAATGAAAGACGTTAATCAATTTTCCGCCCCGTTGTATATTATTAACCCGTTGGCTTTCAATAAAGAAAAAATGTCATTTGATGATTTGACCTCAACACACCCTTCAACGGAAAGCCGAATAAAAATTTTATACAAAATGGCAGGTGCGGATATAATAGCATACAATAAAGCATATAAGCAGGTAAACGGTTCAAAAGGCGAAAAGTTATTCAATCACGAAACCTTGCAAGGCATAAAACCGCTGAGTATAATCGGTGCGAAAGAACAAAGAAACGACACAACTGAAAGTAAAATCGAACGCAGACGAGAAACCGAAGATATGCTTTGGAAAATGAATAATTATATATTTAAAGAATGTGAGTGCGGAACAAAAATAAAAGCCCCCGAATATTATAAAAATAAAACAATCATTTGCCCTCACTGTAAACAAAAAATTCAAATTATTTGACTTTAAATTTGGGTGATTTCAATAAGTAAACGCACGACTAACGCCGGAAGTATATTAAAATTAATAGCAAAAGGCGTTAGTAAAAATGGAAATGAAGCCCCGCATAAGTTTCGAAGAACGAGAAAAAATAACAATACAATACGCACAAGAATCGGCACATAGAGAAATAGCAAAAGAATTAAAAAGAAATCCGAATACAATATGAAGAGAGTTAAGATGAACAAATAAAAAGATAAGAAAGCAATTATAAATACGAAATATAGATTATCAAAATATCATGTTATAGAAAAAATGGGAGATATAAAAAAGATACCCGATATGAAAAATCTTAATGAACTGAAAAACTTATCAAACAATTCCGTTGATATCGATAAAAATGGAGAAGTATTTGTAAGATCATACACAAAAAGTAACGGAGTTAATGTATCGGCTCGTACCCGAAGTATGCCGTCTAAATAGATGTGCATATATAAAAAACGGTTATTAATAGAGTAATGCAAGTATATACAAATATTCCCGTGAAAAATAATATATTATATATTTTGTTGTTTATTTTTCTATTGTCTTTTATTTTGTATTTTTTTATCTTTTCTATTAATAACAGAGGCAACAGCAAAAGAGAGATTCCTCTTGTAAAAGTAAAATAAAAAAAAATAAGAAATACAAGTGCCGTTCCATATCCTAAATATCCGATTCCATGGAGAATATATTGAGCCCTAATATATTCTTGAACAATTAAATATAAATCAGCAAGCCCTATTAATGCAATTATGTTAAAGAATATGCTGTACTTTAAATTTTTTAATATTGAAACAAACAATTTCGCAATTTCTACTGTTTTGGGCGAAAAGGTTACTTCTTGATTTAAGAGTTCTTTTATTTTCATTTATTTATTATATCACATTTCCTATTTTTCATTTATTTTTAATCAATTTTGTGCAAAAAGTTCAAAACACCCCTCTACGGCGGGAGAGGGGCAGGGGCGAGGGTTTGCCAGAAAATAAGGACTTTGAAAATAAGCAAATAATAATTGAGATTGAGAATAAATAAACTAAATTTTATCATGTGCCTTCTCCAATCAGAGAAGGAACTTAAATAAAATTTATTTTTTTAAAACATATAAAAAACAGCCTCAAAAATTTGATTTCGAGACCATTGTTTTTGATAAAAAACACTGCGTTGAAAAATTAAATTTTGAGGGTGGTTTTGTTGAAAATTAATATTATTTATTATAACTTTTATTATTTTAAATTATTTGCTTATTTTTTTTGAATTTCTATTTTTTCAGTCAACCCTCATCCTAACCTTCTCCCGCTGGAGAAGGAACTTAAAAAAATAAATTTTATTAAGTTCCTTACATTTTATTTTAAATAATTTTTTGTTTATGTTTTATTCTTTAAATGAAATTTTACCCGATATTAAAAAATGAAAGATTATTAATAAAAATGAAATCTTATAAATTTGCGAAACGGGAATTTTTGTGATAGTATTATATTGCCGTGCTCCACGGGGACATTGCGAACCTCTCGACTCGAACGCATAGCGAGGTGCAGAGCCTACTGTGAGGCTTCTATGAATACGGCACGCTTTATTAAAATCGTTGATGGTTTTATTAATTGTGGCACAACTCTTTGAACCGTGTCAGGACGGGAACGTAGCAGCACTAAAAAGCCGGTTGCGGGTATGATTGGTATAATCGGAGAAATTTTAAAGTATGTCTTGTTTGTTTTTGCCGATAGGTAGTGGCACGGTTTTTTACACTTTTTCTTTTCCTTCTCCTGAAACTTCCGAAAAAACATTTAACGGTACGTTTTTTACACTTTTTATTCTTCAGAACTTAATTCCAGTTCAACTTCTTCTATATTCCCGCTGAATTTTGCTTTATTCTTTATTGTTTCCTTTAAATACTTTTGATAATCTACGGGGTTTCTCAGCATTTTGTATACTTTTGCCAAAAGATAAGAAATATCGGCTTCAAACGGTAATGCCGCCAAGGCTTGCTTTAATAACTTTTCAGTTGCCGCTAATTTCTTCTTATGCACATACAATTTTGCGAGAAGTTTTATGGCTTCTACATCCTTAGGATTTAGCTGCAATGTTTTTTCAATATATCGGATGGCATTATCATAATCTTTTTTTTCAAGGAAAATTTGACCCAAATTATAATATGCCCAGCTGTAATCCGGCGTTTTTTCTATAATTTTTTCGTATGTTTTTATAGCAACATCAACATTCCCGAGTTCTTTATTACAATATGCAAGATAAAATTCTGCAATATTGTCATTATTATTTATTTCCAACGCCTTGTTTAAAAATTCGACTGCTTTTGAATACTCTTTCTTCTTTGTATATAATTCGCCTAAATGAAAATATGAATTTTCATCATTTTTATCAATTTCAATTATTTTAAGAAACAAAGTTTCCGCTTCCGAATATTTTTTATTTTTTATATAAATGTTTCCGAGATTAAACATTATATCAAGGTCATCACTTGCGAATTTATATGCATTTTTATAGGCAATCATTGCTTCTTCATTCATTTTCAGCTTTTCTAAAATAATTCCTATGTTATACAAAACAAGCGGATTTTCTGAAAACTTTTTTTTCAAAATTGAAAAATATTTGAGTGCTTCTTCGTTTTCACCCATATCCGATAAAGCAATTGCATATTCTTCAATTGACTTATAGTCTTCCGGATTGTCCGCAATAATTTTTTGTAATTGTTCAATATCTGCCATTACTCTTCATCCGATATAATATCTTGAATAGCAAAAGGAATATAATTAATGATATCAGAGGCAAGGACGGAATATTTTGTCAAATCTTCACTCGCAATTTCACCCGCAAGCCCGTGCAAAAATACTCCGATTTTTACAGCTTCCAAAAGCGTTAAATGTTGTGAAAGCATGCCGGCAATAATTCCTGTTAACACGTCGCCCGAGCCCGCTTTTGCAAGTGCCGAGTTTCCGCTTGTATTAATAAACAAATTATTTCCGTCTGTTATTATTGTATTATGACCTTTTAACACCGTTACGCATTCAAATTTTTCTGCCGTAATTCTTGCATATTTTTCTCTGTTTTCAAGTATTTCTTTTATGTCAACTTTCAGCAAACGTGACAATTCCATAGGATGAGGCGTAATTATTGCATTTTTTAATACGAAATTATCATTTAATTTTGCCAAAATATTTATGCCGTCGGCGTCAATAATCATTTTTTTTTCGTTGCTTATTTCAGGCAAAAGTTTTTTTATATAATTAACCGTATTTTCATTTACGCTAAGACCGCAACCTATTGAAATTATGTCGTAATTTTTTATGAAATCCGTTGAATTATTTTCGCTTATGCAACCTTCTTTTGCCGTTTCAAGAGGAATATAAGTAACTTCGGGCATGGATGGTGCAATTCGATTAATTATTACATCCGGGCATGCCAAAGACACAAAGCCGGCACCTGTTTTTAAGGCTGAAACGGAAGATAAAAATGCAGCTCCGGAATAATTCACCGAGCCTGCAATATTTAACACTTTTGCGAAACTTCCCTTGTTTGAGTTATCATCTCTGGCGGGGAATATTTTTCTTACAACATCTTTTTTAATATATTCAACCATTTTGTCTTATTGCCTCATATAATACGATTGCGACCGAATTTGAGAGGTTTAAACTTCTTTGTCCGTCTGCCATCGGGATTGTAACTGCCGTATCCGATTTTTCCCGCAACAACTTTTCCGGCAAACCTCTTGTTTCAGGTCCGAATACAAAGAAATCACCCGAATTAAATTTTTTATCGGTATATTTAACTTTTGATTTCGTTGTTAAATAATAAAACGTTGAAGAGGGAAACTCCTCCCACAATTGTTCAAGTGTATTGTAGTGTTTTATTTGTACGCTGTCCCAATAATCAAGCCCCGCACGTTTTAAATATTTATCGGAAATCGAAAAACCCAGTTTCCCTATTAAATACAAATTTGCACCCGTACAAGCACACAATCTTGCAATATTACCCGTATTTTGCGGAATTTCGGGTTCAAACAATACTATGTTGAATTTACTTGTTATCTGCATTTATATAATTTTTACTTTCTATTAATACGGGAATTCCTCTTATTACACACATTGCAACCGTTACATAAACCAAAATGTTCGCAATGTTAATCAAAACATCCTGATAACCCATAAACCACATATAAGTTTCAATGCTCATTCCGTCAAAGTATTTTAAATTAGGCATATATGCAATGATTATCATTAAAAATACCAATGTTTTCGCAACACCGTATATTGCTCTTGAAAATCTGGATGCGGTTAAAAACCAAAAGAATTTGTTTTTCATCATGGTCGATTCGCCGAAAGCGGTATAACCTTGTGCAAGTGCAATGCTTCTCATACCGTCGGTTAAAATTCCTCTTGTAACAACAACCAAAGGAACCCAAACTCCGACCCAACCGATTACGGCAAAAGCAATCCAATATATATTTTCTACTACTCTGTCCCCGACAATATCAAATACGGAACCGAATTTTGATGACTCGTTATTTTTTCTTGCAACATATCCGTCAACACCGTCCAAAATTATAACTATCAAAGTTAAAAACAATGCCGTTACACAAAACGACGGATTTCCCGAAAATAACAATTCAACGGCTAAAACAGCCAAAATCATTCTTAATATCGTCAACAAATTTGCCATTATATCTACCTGCCTTTTTCTTATTTTTTACTTCTTGATAGTGCAAAATTTACGGAATCCAAATCTTTAACTTTGTCACCGAGCATTATTTTTTCCGCTTCTTCCAAGATTTTAACGACATTGAAACCGTTGTGACCGTCACTTCTTGCGGGTTTACCCTGTTCTATGCAATGCAGGAAGTGTTGGCATTCCAATTTCAAAGGTTCAATTTCGATATAATCCAAAGTTTCGGTTTTTGAAATTTTAGGTGATGAACTTTCAAAAATTTGCAACTTATTTTCCATTAAAGTATCGTCGAAAATCGCCGTTGCTTTTGTACCTTTAACCATTAAGTTAACTCTTTTTTGCGGGTGAATCCAACTGTCGGAAAGCTGAGCGGTTATGTTTCCTTCATATTCGACCGTCAAATGCGTAATATCCATAATCCCGTTATTATCGGAAGAAGAGCCTACCGCACTTATGACTCTGACGGGTTCTTTTCCCAAAATATAACTTGTCATGGATAAATCATGCGGAGCCAAATCCCACATAACGCTTCTGTCGTTTTTAAAGTAATTGATGTTTAGTCTGTCACTTTGAACATATCTTATTTCTCCCAAAGCACCTTCGGCTATCAACATTTTTAACCTGTTAACAACGGGGTGGTACATTAACAAATGACCTACCATCAATACCATGTTGTTTTTTGTTGCCAATTCGTCCAAATCTTTTGCTTCCGCAGATACGGTCGATATAGGTTTTTCAACATATACGTGTTTGCCCGATTCTATTGCTTTTTTAACGAGTTTATAGTGCGTATGGCTCGGTGTTACGACAGCAACCGCATCAATATTCGGGTTATTAAAAACTTCGTTTGCGTCATCCGTCAAATTAATATCGGGATATAATTCCCTTAAATTTTTTCTGTTTTCGGCATCCAAATCACAAACAGTGTGAAGAGCGTTAAGATTATAAAAATTTCTTACGACATTCTTCCCCCAAAGACCGCAACCTATTACCGCTACATTATGTTTTCGCATTTTCATACTCCGCAATATCTCATATCTTTTTATATTGTAGGAAATAAGAATTAAAAGGTCAAATTAAATATTTATAAAGAGATTATTAATCGGTAATTTTTATTCTGTTATCACATCTGACTTCAAACGGCTGATTTAATGTTTTAATGTAATCAATCGTAACTTTGTCTTTGTCAAAAGTATAATGTTCCAATATATCATCTTTATTCAATTCGGGGTCTTTTTTCAGCATTGACATATTATCGCCGCCTTTTACCAAAAATTCGTCATATACCGTGACATATATTTTTTCCGGATTAGGATTATTTACGTCAATATACGATTTTTTGCCCTGTTTATCTTTATATGCCAATTCTTTCAAATTGCCCTCCGAATCAAGCGTATATTCAAGTCCGCCCACCTGCAACAAACCGGGTTTTGAATTTTTTGAAACCAATGATTTTCCGCAGAA
Source organism: uncultured Muribaculaceae bacterium (assembly GCA_964531015.1). Lineage (GTDB taxonomy): Bacteria > Cyanobacteriota > Vampirovibrionia > Gastranaerophilales > Gastranaerophilaceae > Avigastranaerophilus. The sequence goes on along the minus strand of CAZHCP010000016.1, from coordinate 11,793 downwards.
TTTAATTGCATCAACCAAATCTTTTTCATTCAGATTAACTTTATAAAGTTTGTTATTAAACGGGAAAATACTTTCAATATCTCGTTCCGTAACTCTGCCCAAATCAACACTGCCTCTGAAGTTAGCGGAGTTAATCAAAACAACTTCCGCATTAAGGGTTTCTTTTATTGCGTCCGAAACAAAACTTGCCCAAGGATTTTCCGCAGTTAAATTGTTTTCGGGCAACGGATCGACATAACCGAGTTCGCCGATTTCCGGAGATTTACCCAATATTTTATCAATTGTCGTACTCATTATTGCATTCGGAGAATATTTATTTGTTTCGGTAACGGTATTTTGTACTTTTGTAAGTACACCGTTTTCATCAAATTCAACGTTTAAAACGCCGAAATGATTACCGTCACGTCCTGCCTGCGTAATTACGACCGGTTCGCCGGAAGGGGAATAAAGCAAATTTTCGCCTTCTTTTACGTCTTTTATCAAATGATGAGAATGACCGCCCAAAATTATATCAATACCGTCTATTTTTTTTGCGATTTCTTTTTCAAATGCGTTTCCGCTGTGTGATAATAAAATTATTTTATTTATTCCCTGATTTTTAAGTTGATTTACTTCATCCTGAAGTTCTTTCAGCGTTTGTGCTTCATCATCAACGGTAATACCTTCTAATGAAGATTTATTTTTTAAACGGTGGTTTATATCCGGCGGTTGTATCCCGATTACGCCGTATTTTTCGCCGTTTTTACCGTCAAGAACCGTTGAACGCATTACCTTTTGTGATAAATCGGACTTATCATCGGGAAAATTCATATTCATTCCGAGTATTTTTGTGTTGTTATCTTTCAATATTTTTCCGCAAATTGAAGCCGTTATGTCAAATTCATGGTTTCCCAATGTTTCGGCGTCAACTCTTGTCATATTTAAAAAACTTGCGGCAGCGACATTTCGTTTATCATCACTGCCGATAAACGTGTCACCCGAACATAATTTAAAAAAATCAACATTTTTATTTTCCGCAACTGCCTGTGCATGTTTTGCTGCCGAGAACAATCTTTGCATTTTGGGAATTTGACCGTGCACGTCATTCATATAGAATATTGATGTTTCGCACTTTTTATTATTTGTTTTTGCTTCTGCGGGTGCAATTTGCGGTGTAAGATTTGTTGAAAGTAAATTCATGATAAACTCCGTTTATCTCAATACACTTATATCAAGTGTGAACAAATCTTTTTTTGCCCTAATTTCATTAAATGTTAACATTTTGTAATATTTTGACATCATTTTCCGTTGTAATTTTAATGTTTGAATATTCGCCTTCGGTTATAAATACGGGAATACCCGCTTTTTCGCAAAGAAGAGAATCATCGGTAAACGATTGATTTTCATATTTTTGATGAAGTTTGTAAATTAAATCATATTCAAATATTTGAGGTGTTTGTGCATTCCACAAAAAATTTCTGTCGGGGGTTGATTTTATAACTCCGTTATCATCGACTATTTTAACCGTATCGGTTGTTTTGACCGCAACGATTGCCGCTTTTGTTTCACGTGCTTTATTTAAGCAATTTATAATTGTTTCTTCTTTTATAAAAGGTCTTGCACCATCGTGTATAATTACAAACGAACAATCATTGCACGCTTTTAAACCCTTATAAACGGATTCTTGCCTTGTTGCACCGCCTTCAATAATCTTAACCTTAGAAACATTTTTATAAATTGATTTTAATTCTTCAATAATCGACAAATTTGCCGATATTATAATTTCGTCAATATTTTCCATTTGAAGAAAAACTTTAACCGTTTTTTCGATTACCGTTTCATTCCCGAGTTTAAAAAACAGCTTATTGCCGTTTTTAAAACGTGTTGACGTTCCGCCTGCCGTAATAACAACGCTCAGCACAGTTCACCTTTAAAATGGTCAAAAGATTTATTTTCAAATATTTCCGGGGTTATTTTCATGGTATTATTTCCTTTTTTAATTAATACGCTCGGGTTTAAGTCTTTGTTGATAACTCTTCCAATGCAGGTATAAATTTTATCGTCAAGTTTTGCGTATATATCATCAGGAACGCATAAAACAAGTTCAAAATCTTCTCCGCCCCAAAGAACAAAATCATCAATGTTCAAATTGTTTCGTTTCGTATAATCTTTTAATTCTTGCGATACGGGGAGTTTATCGTAATCAATTTCAATTGCATGCCTGCTTGCTTGCGAAATTTTGTATAAAGCGTCGCAAAGCCCGTCCGACGTATCGGTAACGGCAATATCACCATCAATAATTCCTGCCGGTTTAATACCCTGTTCAACCCTTGCGGAAGGATTAAGATGTGCTTCAAGCAATTTTTTATCGGCACGTAAAAAATTCGTTAATGAATGCAAGCCTGCCGAACTGTCGCCGATATTGCCCGTAACAAGGACATAATCGCCTTTTTTTGCATTTTTTCTTGACGAATTGTGTAAAGAAATTCTTTTACCGATTGCCGTTATTGAAATAACGATTTTTTCGCTTCCCGTTATGTCGCCGCCGATTACGGTTACGTTATGTTCCCTGCAAACTTCGTTTATCCCTCGATAGAGTTCCGAAATAAATTCATCCTCGGTTGTATTCGGAACCGAAAGAGAAACGGTAATATATTTCGGCATTGACAGTGCCGCCGCCAAATCGCTTAAATTTACGTTAACGGATTTTCTGCCGAGCAAATACGGGGTTGTCGTGTACATTGAAAAATGCACGTCTTCAACAAGCGTATCCTGTGTAACAAAAATATCCAAATCACTCAAATCGGCACAATCATCCCCCAAATATTTTGAATTTGTGAGCGTATTGTTTATAATTTTTAAAAAATCCGTTTCTTTCATAAAAAAATTGTATCACCAATTTTCTAAAAATTTCATTTTGTTAAATATGTTAATAAAGAGGTTTAAAAAGTTTCTTCTTCATGTACAATAAAATTAATTGGCAATAATTATCGGAACATTAATAACAGAGCGTGAGGCATAAATGATAGAGTTAAACTGTCGCAATGTGACAAGTGAAGTTATCGGTTGTGAAAACGGACTTAATATTCAAAGTTGTTTTAACGATTACAGAGAAACAATCAGAAGAATAATCGCCGACTTAAATTCACACAAAGACAAACCGGGACACATGTTGCAATGGCTGAATTTGGGATATAACGAAGAAACAATTTGGTACGTTAAAGAATTTGCGGCAATGGTAGAAAACAGGTTTGACAATATCCTTATTTTAGGGATGGGAGGTTCCGCTCTCGGAGGGAAAGCGGTATGCGAGGCACTTCTCCCGCCGTATTGGAATTTTCTTACAAAAGAACAACGAAACAATTTCCCGAAAATCTTTTTCCTTGACAATATCGACCCCGACCAAATGAACGCTTTATTAAAAATTCTTGATTTGAAAAAAACTTTGGTCAACGTAATAACAAAATCAGGTTCGACTGCCGAAGTCATGGCACAGTTTATGGTGTTAAAAGACAGAATGGAAGCAGAATTGGGCGATGATTACAGAAAAAACATTATCGCCACAACCGATAAAAACGTGGGAATTTTAAAACAGCTTTCCGACCAGGAAGGTTATAAAACTTTTTTCATTCCCGATGACGTTACGGGTCGTTTTTCGGTATTTTCCGCCGTAGGTTTATTGCCATTTGCTCTTGTCGGCATTGATATCGAAGAAATTACCCAAGGCATAAAAGATATGGATTTGGAGTTGAAGAACACGGATATTAATTGCAATATTGCGGCACAAAATGCTTTAATCCATTATTTGGCGGACAGAGAACACGGCAAAACTATTTCCGTTATGATGCCTTATTCAAACCGTTTACGCTATGTTGCGGATTGGTATTGCCAATTGTGGGCGGAATCTTTGGGGAAAGAACGTGATAAAAACAATAATATCGTAAATACGGGACAAACACCGATTAAAGCAATCGGAGTTACCGACCAACACTCTCAAATTCAATTGTATAACGAAGGTCCGAACAATAAAATAATAACTTTCCTTCGTGTAAAAGAGTTTGACACTACTCTTGATATCCCGAATATATTTGAATATACCGGAATAAGTTATCTCGGCGGAAAGACGATAAATCAACTTTTTAATGCCGAAGCCGATTCCACAATGGCATCGTTGATTGATTACAAAAGACCCAATTTGACAATTACAATTCCAAAAATCACACCTTATTATTTGGGTCAATTGTTGTATATGTTTGAAGTCCAAACGGCAATTGCTGCGGCTCTTTACAATATTAACGCCTTTGACCAACCGGGTGTCGAGCAATCAAAAAATTACACCTATGCTTTAATGGGAAGAATAGGTTACGAAGATTCCGCAAACGAATTAAAATCCAAATTATTTGATGTCGTAAAGTTATAATATTATATAAAATCAGGTATTAAATTACTTATGCAAAGAAAAACGGAAAAAGTATCAGGCTACAACACGGATTTGTTTTCATTTGATGAAGCGGTTAATTATACTCTTGAACAAATGAACAACAATGTTTCAATGCAAATTATTACCGTTAACCCCGAAATGATTGAACTTGCCGAAAAAAATGCCGAGTTTTCGGAAATTTTAAAAAATGCACAACTTGTTATTCCTGACGGTTTCGGAATAAAACTTGCTCTTAAATTTAAAGGCATTAATCAAGAACAGGTCAGAGGAATTGATTTCGCAAAAAAACTTTTGGAACATTGTGCAAAAAACAATTTTAATGTGGCACTAATCGGAGCAAAAGAAGATATTTTAACAAAAGCCGTTTCAAATTTAAAATCCGAACTTCCGAATTTATCCGTGTGCTACACCCAAAACGGGTATTTTTCGCAGGATGAAGAAGAATTTATAATTAACGAATTGGCAAACAGCATGCCCAAACTTATTTTGGTTGCGTTGGGTGCACCCAAACAGGAAATTTTTATAAATAAATGTAAAAATATTCTTAAATCCTCCGTTTTTATCGGTGTCGGCGGTTCTTTCGACGTATGGTCGGGAGAAGTTAAAAGAGCTCCGAAATTTTTTCAAATTACGGGTTTTGAATGGTTATACCGCACAATTTCTCAACCTCAAAGATTTAAAAGAATTTATAAAACTTTGCCTATATTTTTATTTAAAGCTATAATGGAAGCATTGAGTAACAGGTCTTAAAAAGGGTTATTTATGAGTAATCAATTATCTGCTTTCGATATAGAAGAAATTAATCTTGTATCGAAAAAATTAAGAAAAAACATCTTAAAAATGATTTATAACGGAAACTCGGGACATCCCGGCGGTTCTTTATCATGCATTGATATTTTAAACGTGTTGTTTACAAAATGTATGGTTCATTACCCCGAATGCGATAAAGCTCCCGATTATTCCAAACGTGACCGGTTCATTCTGTCAAAGGGTCATGCTTCACCGGCTTTATACGCAATCATGGCTCATTGCGGTTATTTTGACGAAAATGATTTGTTATCTTTCCGTAAATTGGGTTCAAAATTGCAAGGACACCCTTGTTCCAAAAAATTAAAAGGCGTCGAAATTTCAACAGGTTCTCTCGGTCAGGGGCTTTCCATCGCTTGCGGTATGGCTTTGGGACTCAGGCTTGACGGCATTAATTCAAAAGTATTTGTTTTAATGGGCGACGGAGAATCGGAAGAAGGCAGCGTTTGGGAAGCTGCCATGAATGCCGTTCACAACAAACTTAACAATATTATTTTGTTTATTGACAGAAACAAACTTCAAATTGACGGTTCAACCGAAAAAGTTAAATCGGTCGGCAACATTGAAGAAAAATTTAAGGCTTTCGGTTGGAATACAATGAGTATTGACGGGCATGACGTTTCCGCAATTTATAATGCGGTGCAAACAGCCAAAACAAGCGATATGCCGTTTGTTATTATCGCCGATACCGTTAAAGGAAAAGGTGTTTCCTTTATGGAAAATAATGCGGATTGGCACGGAAAAGTTCCTAATGCGGAACAATTTGAGCTTGCACTTAATGAGCTTAGTTAGGAGATTTTATGCAAAAAGAAGCAAAATCAGTCAGAAGTATATACGGTAAAACACTTTTGGAACTCGGAAAAAAAGATAAAAATATTGTTGTTTTGGATGCGGATTTATCCTGCTCAACCCAAACAAAAATTTTTGCGAAAGAATTTCCCGAACGTTTTTTTGATGTCGGAATTGCGGAACAGGATTTAATGACTACGGCGGCAGGTCTTGCCTGCACGGGTAAAATTCCCTTTGTTTCAACTTTCGCAATATTTGCCTCCGGTCGTGCGTGGGAACAGGTCAGAAATACAATATGTTATTCCGACTTAAACGTTAAAATAGCGGCAACTCACGGCGGAATTACAGTCGGTGAAGACGGTGCAAGCCATCAGGCATTGGAAGATATTTCCTTAATGCGTTCAATCCCGGGAATGTCAGTTATTGTTCCTGCCGACGCAAGCGAAACACGTCAGGCTATCGAATATGCGGCTACTCATTACGGCCCGTTTTACATAAGAATTGCAAGAGCAAATTTGTTTGATGTTTTTGACGATTCCTATAAATTTAATTTTAACAAAGCAGTTGTTATGAAAAACGGAACGGATGTTTCTCTTGTAACAAACGGTGAAACTTTAATCGAAACTCTTGATTGTGCGGAAATATTGGGGCAAAATGGTATTAATGCCGAAGTTATAAATGTTCCGGTCGTAAAACCTCTTGATTTCGAAACAATAATAAATTCGGCAAAGAAAACAAACAGAGTTATTACCGTTGAAAATCACTCGATTATCGGTGGTTTGGGCAGTGCGGTTTGTGAAGTCCTTTCCGAAAATTATCCGGTTAAAGTTACAAGATTGGGTACAAACGATGAGTTCGGTCAGAGCGGTGACGCAAAACAACTTATGGAATATTACGGCTTGAATGCGGTAAAACTTGCAGCAAAAATTACAAGGTTAATTAAATGATTCAACTCAGAAACGTATATAAAAAATATAAAGATACCTATGCTCTTGAAAATGTCAATCTTGATATAATTTCGGGTGAGTTCGTTTTTTTGACGGGTTCAAGCGGTGCCGGCAAATCAACATTGATGAAACTTCTTTATCGTGAAGAAACTCCGACGTCGGGAACTGTCATGATCGGTAATATTAATATTGCAAAATTACCGAACGATAAAGTTCCAAACATAAGAAGATGTATGGGAATTGTTTTTCAGGATTATAAATTACTGCCGAATATTTCGGTTTATGACAACATCGCTTACGTTATCAGAACTTTGGGCATGCGTTCAAAGGAAATTCAAGAACGTGTAACCGGTGCATTAAGAGTTGTCGGACTTTTAAATAAAATGAACGAAAAACCTTGCGAACTCTCCGGCGGCGAACAACAAAGGGTCAGTATCGCAAGAGCAATTGTTAACGGCCCGCCGTTATTAATTGCCGATGAGCCGACGGGCAATTTAGACCCGAAAAATTCAATGGAAATTATGCAATTACTCGAACAAATTAACGAAAAAGGCATTACCGTTATTGTTTCAACGCATGACAGAGATATCGTTGATTATTTCAGAAAAAGAGTAATAACAATGTCTAACGGGCAAATTATAAGGGATGTTCAGGCAGGTACTTATGAGTAGAAAAAAAATAATTAAAGATACGGTAAAAAAACATATCCCGCAACGACATTTATCTTCAATCAGAATTATGTATCGTATTTGTATGGAAACAATTTACGGTATAAAAAGAACAGGTTTGGTTAATATCGCTATTATTGCCGCAATGGCAGCAATATTAACAATTTTCGGTTCTTTGTTCAGAACAAGTTTTTCGTTGAGTTCATTCGTAGATAAATTAGGTGATACGTTTGAAATTTCGGTTTATTTGAAAAATAACGTTGACCCCGTTTACATGTCCTCTCGTATTCGTGAATTTCAGCATGTTAAAAAAGTTGCAATTGTAACGAAGGAGCAGGCTTGGGAAGAAATGAACAATGATATAGATGTTTCCGGGCTTGAAAACCCTCTGCCCGATACTTTGCATGTTACGGTAGATGACCCGAAAAATATTATGGCTGTATGCGACAGCATAAAAAAAGTTTCGGGTATCGAAAATATGTCTTATGCTCAGGAAATGGCAAAAAAATTGCAAACAATTACAACCGTGTTTAATACCGTAACATTGCTTGTGTTAATTGCCGTTGCAATGCTTACCATAATAATTATAAACTGTACAATTCAACTTGTTATTCAATCAAGAAAAGACGAAATCGAAATTATGAGATTAATGGGGGTAAGTAATTGGTACATAAAACTGCCTTTGATTTTGCAAGGTGCCATATACGGATTTTTAGGTGTTGTTATTTCTTTAATTCCTTTAAATACGGTTCAAAATGCACTTGTTGCATTTCATAATTTCCTAACCGTTCCGGAAAGTCCTCATGCTATGAATATAGTTGTATTTTGCCTGTTCGTAATGGCAATATTTTTCAGTGCAAGCGGAAGTATGTTGTCAATTAAGAAACACTTGCAGGTTTAAATTTATACGGTTTAAAAAATTTGAAAAATAAATTGCCCGAATTTAAAATCTTCGGGCAGTTTGTTATAGAAATATTAAAAACGTAATTTAAAAAGAAATTTTTAATTAAAACCGATTTTCATTGCTTTTTCGCCGTTTTTCGCTTCATAAGATTTTGATATGATTTTTTCTTCCGAAGTTGTTGTTATTGCTTTTTCATAGTCCATAAATTCGATATCCGCTCTGTCACGGTTCAATGCATTAATTGCGGCAGCTTCGCATATCGAACATATAGAACGATTTGAATAACCGTCAAGCATTTCCGAAATTTTATTAACATCTTCATCATTTTCGGCTAAATTCTTTCCTTTTGAAGTTTCGGATAATTTACTTTTTAGGAGAGCTTTCCTTGACTCAAAATCCGGAACATCAACCGATATTTTTTTATCAAATCTGCTTCTGATTGCCTCATCAATAAGATTATATTTATTAGTAGCCGCAATAATGATAATATTTGAATCTTTTGCAATATCTATTGATTGCAACATTGTATCAATTTGTTTTAACTGTTCGGGCGTGGTATCTGAACTTCTGTCAAATCCCATTGACTCAACTTCATCCATAAACAGCAGGCATGGTTTTTCCGTTGTTTTAGCGATTTTTACCGCCTCTGCAAACGCTTCTTTTATATTTTTCGAAGTTTCATTAATATATTTAGAACCCGCATTTGCTATATTTAATAAATATAACGGAGTTTTTGTTTCTGCTGCAAGAGCTTGTGTTATATAAGTTTTTCCGCAACCGGGAGGGCCATAGAGTAAAATTGCTCTCGGCTTTTTTATTCCGTATTCTTCTTTATCCAAAATTTCCAACTCGGGATTTTCAAAATATTTAACAACAGAATTTCTTAAATTTGATTTTAATCCTTCCATTCCTTTTACATCTTTAAAACCTTGCGGAGTTGTTTTTAAAGGTTTAAATTCTTCAAGAATTGAAGTTTTTATTTTGGAAGAATTATTGTTTGTTGCTTCACCGAAAATTTCTTCAATATTCTCAATTTCATCAATATTATCAGGAAAAGGGAACATAGCGGCATATTTTTTATCTTTTATTTTTTCGGAAACAAAACCTTCCAAACTTTTTATTAAAGGATAACGCCAATCATCTTCCCGTTTTCCGAAAAGACAAAATTCATCGTTATAATGTTCGTATTCCTTATCGGCATATTTTAAAAACGGAAATAAATCTTCAACAAACCCGGTTAACATTTGCTTTAATCCGACCAAACCTTCGACATAATTTATATATGTATTATTATTTCTTGACAGAAATTGTCGTTTTTCATCATCACGCAATGTATCTTCCATTTTATTGCAAAGATTATTTATCGTTAAAACATTCTTGCCCCATTTTTTCTCGCAAACACTTGAAGTCAGCATTTTGAGTTGCTTATTTAATTTTTTGTCATATCCGAAACTTGCGTTTGAATTATAAATACCGTGAATTTTCAAAATTCATCTCCTTACCCTTTTAAAATCCTATTTTCTTATCTTTTTCTTTTTTTGAAGAAGATAAATATAATGTTCTGTCAATTTTGTCTTCCGTTGTTTTTTCAACCGCCGCTTCAAAATCCTGTATTTCAATATCCGCTCTGCTTCTTTCCAAAGCATTTAAAGCTGCCTGTTTTGTTATCGAACATACCGATTTATTTGAATATCCGTTAAGTAATTTTGTAATTTGATTTATTTGATTACTATTAGAAAGAATATTTGCAGCCTTTTTTAACGGTTTTAAAGTATGAACAATAAGAGCTTTTCTTGCTTGTTCATCGGGGACATCAACCAAAATTTTGTGATCAAATCGCCGTCTTAAAGCAGGGTCAAGCAAATCGTATTTATTGGTGGCGGAAATTATCATTACTTTTGATTTTGCTGCTTTATCCAATCCTTGTAATAAACTTGTAACCTGTTTTATTTCATCAGCCATCAATTGTGAATTTCTGTTATAACCCATAGAATCTATTTCATCAATAAAAAGCAAAGTTGTTTTTCCTGCTTTTTCCGATTCTTCAATTGCTTCATTAATTGCATTGTTCAAGTTTTTTGAAGTTAAATTCATATAATGAGAACCGATGTTTGCAATATTCAACATATATAAAGGACCGTCAATTTCACTTGCAAGAGCCTGCGTAATGTATGTCTTACCGCAACCGGGCGGACCGTATAAAAGAATTGCCTTCGGAATTTCCTTTCCGTAATCTTCAAAATCGGCTTGTGCTTGTTCCGGATTATTTATAGGCATAACGACATTATCAAGTAAAGTTTTCTTTAATTCGTCCATGCCTGCAACATCCGAAAACCCTTTTGGCGAACTATCGTCGATTTTAAAAACTTCCAACACGGAATTTTTTTGAATTTTATTTTTTATATTTGCCAAAGGATTATCCGAATTAATATTTATATCGGATGTATCAGAAACAACATCTTCTTCCTCCTCATCATCTATATCATATTTGTTAAAAATCAATTTTGATGAGGAAGTATTTTGAATTTCATCTTTCTTTTCTTCGTTATTCTTTTTGTTATCATCAATCAAATATTGCAATTCTTCGGGATTATTCATCCAACCCGAAAGTTTTTCAAGTATATTAAATCTGTATGTATCGGTATTTTTGTGTTTTAAATAGGATTTTTCGTAGTGATGAGCTTCCCTGTCGGCATAATTCAAATCATCAAAAGTAGCAGATACATAACCGACTAATGTTTCTTTCATAAGCGTAAAAATATCAATAAAATCTTTCATTTCGGGAGAAATATTTTTTGCGGAATTTTCGGATTTTGATAAATTTAATTTTTTATCATCAGCTGTATTAGTTGAAGTGTAAAGAGATTTTTCTCTCAATATAATTTCATCTTCGATTTTGTTGCATTGAAGATTAAGCCTTGAAAGCGTGTCTGCCCATTGTTTATCCGGATAAGTTTTTAATTTATCTTTTAATTCTTTGTTTAATTTCTTGTCGTATCCGAAGTGTATATTGTTGTGATTATTATTAATTAACAATTTAAAATCTCCCTTAACTTAATAGTAAGAAAACCGGTAAAAATAAAATTTGCGTATAAGAAATAGAAGAAATATACTTGAAATAAGAATGATGTTTATGATATATTAAGAAATAGCTAAGGAAAAGTGGCCGAGTAGGCTTAAGGCGGCACCCTGCTAAGGTGTTGTGTGGAGTAATCTGCACCGTGGGTTCGAATCCCACCTTTTCCGAATTTATCCGCC
>CAZHCP010000015.1:0-26392 GCA_964531015.1 uncultured Muribaculaceae bacterium | reverse complement strand
ATTTTGCTACTATTTAGATGTGGTAAACACTTCCGACTTTATTCCGAGTTAAAAAGTTCACTTTCAAATGGGACTTTTTTGTCTGAATGTGTCATCGCTATGATATAGAGTGTGTTTGAGTTTTGGTAATTTATCCAAATTACAACTGGATTTTTGAGGTATATAAAGAGTAATTTCGTCCCATTTCAGTCAATCTGTTCAAAATAGCTGTTCTCTAAACACGTTAGGTAATACAGGCAAATTGATTACATTTCAAAAGTCCCAATAAACTCCATCAACAAAATCAACAAAAATTATTTCTCAAACTTTTTAAAGATTAACACGGCGTTACATCCGCCAAAGCCGAAAGAATTGGAAAGTGCAACTTTTACGTCAGCCTTTCTTGCCGTATTCGGAACATAATCCAAATTTGCAACTTCCGGATCTTGGTTATCCAAGTTTATTGTAGGCGGAACAATTCCGTCCGTTATCGTTTTAATTGAAACGATAGCTTCTGCCGCACCTGCCGCACCGAGCATGTGTCCGGTTTCGGATTTTGTCGAACTTACGAGTAATTTTTTATTTTGTGTTTTATCTCCGAATACTCTTGCAATCATGTTTGATTCCGCTATATCGCCCAAATGCGTGCTTGTGCCGTGTGTGTTTATATAATCGACATCATCGGTTTTTAAATTTGCGTCTTTAAGTGCTGATTTTACGGCATATTCCGCCCCTCTGCCTTCAGGGTCGGGTGCAACCATGTCATAAGCATCGGAGCTTTGTCCGTATCCGACGATTTCAGCATATATTTTCGCTCCTCTTTTTAAAGCGTGTTCCATATCTTCCAACACCAAAACCGCTGCACCTTCCGACATTACAAAACCGTCCCTGTCTTTATCATAAGGTCTTGATGTTTTTTCCGGAGCTTCCAAACTTCTTGATAGTGTTCTTGCACTTGTAAAAGCACCTATTCCGAAATCACAAAGCGAATGTTCACAACCGCCCGCAAATATAACGTCGGCATCTCCGCATTGAATAGAACGGAATGCATCGCCGATTGAATGAGCTCCCGTTGCACAAGCCGTTGCAATTGATTTGGACAATCCCTTTGCCCCGAGTCTTATTGATATTTTACCCGACGGCATATTTACAATCATCATCGGAACGGTAAACGGTGAGCATTTATGATAGCCCTTTGCAAGCATTGTTTCATGATTTTTTGAAATCGTTTCCAAACCGCCCGCAGCAGAACTTACGATAACTCCGACTCTGTACGGGTCTTCTTTTTCCATATCCAATCCCGAATCTTTATATGCTTCATCGGCTGCAACTACGGAAAACAATATAAATCCGTCCATTCTTTTTGCTTCTTTTGCGTCAACATAAGGAGTCGTATCAAATTCGGGAACTTCTCCGCCCTGTTGAACAAGGTGTTTTTCTCTGTCTAACGATAACAACCTTATACCGCTTTTACCTTCCGAAACATTTTTCCAAAACAAATCCGTACCGACTCCGTAAGGTGAAACACAACCGAGTCCCGTTACAACTACTCTTCTTTTCTCCATTGTATATTCCTTTTAATCTCTCAACTAATGTAAATTTTCTCTTAATGTTATTAATGCACTGCCGATTGTCATGCCCGCACCGAAGGCACATATCAGTACATTACACGGTAATTTTATTTTTCCTTCGTCAATTCCTTCTCTTATTGCGGTAGGAATTGATGCGGCGGAAATATTACCGTATTTATGTATATTAGATATTACCTTATTTTCGGGAAAATGTAAACGTTCGCTCAGAGCTTCAATCATTCGCATATTAGCCTGATGAGGTATGAAATAGTCGATATCTTCTGCCGTTTTGCCGGCTTGTTCCAATATTTTGTTGACTTCCAAAGGTATATGTTTCATTACGTATTTATAAACTTCTCTGCCGTTCATTAAAATATGTGTCGGTTTATCTTCGTTTTTTTCTGCCAACGGGCAATTTTCATTCGGAATATTCAACGAAATCAAATCACCGCAACCGCCGTCCGCAATTAAGTTTACAAAATCAATATCGTTTGAATTTTCGCTGTATTCCAAAACAGCCGCACCCGCACCGTCACCAAACAATACGCATGTTGTTCTGTCCGTCCAATCAACGAATTTTGAAGTGGCATCAGTTGCAACAAGAAGAATTTTTTTATACATGCCGGAAGTTATGTAAGCTTTTGCAATGCTCAAACCGTAAATAAACCCTGAGCACGCCGCTTTAATGTCAAAAGCTCCGGCATTTATGCAACCCGTTAACGCTTGAATTTCGCATGCTGCCGACGGATACGATTTGTGAGGAGAAGAAGAAGCAACAATAACAAGTTCAATATCTTCAGGTTTTACGCCGCTTTTATCCAATGCTTTTTTTGCGGCATTATAACCGAGCATTGTTGAATTTTCTTCACCCGATACAACATGTCTTTCTTTTATGCCGGTTCTTTGACTTATCCATTCGTCGCTTGTTTCTACAATTTTTGCCAAATCATCGTTTGTTAATACCGTATCGGGCACACAAAAATCTATTGAAGATATTTTTATTCCGTTTGTCATTACTGTCTCCTATTTGTTTGGTTTAATTTTGGTATTCGGACGTTAATCCTTTTTTCAATGCTTGAAAGTTTAATTCCAATATACTTTCCGATTTGGAAGAAAATACTTTTCTTACTGCGTTTTGTAACATTTCGAGTGATAAGTTTTCGACTTGTGCAAGCATTCCCAACGATATCATGTTGGCGGTTCGTATATAACCCAAATCTTTTGCCATATCTGATATCATAGCAAAAACATAGTTTACGTCATTCCTCGGTTTACACTTTTTTACAAGAGATGAATTTGCAATAATTGTACCGCCTTTTTTTAATCTTTTTATAAATTTATCAAAAGAAAGTTGATTTAAAGCTATAACCGTATCAACTTCGGGGTTATTTGCACAAACTTCGCCTTCATCGGCGAAAGCGACTTCGCAGTTAACTTCTCCGCCACGCATTTCGGCACCGTAGCAGGGGCAACAAATTACGTTTTTATCAGCCAACATAAAAGCATTTGCCAATATGGTTCCCGTTAATAAAACGCCCTGACCGCCGAAACCGGCAATTATTATATTTCTTTCCATTATTTAACTTCCTTTGTTATATCTTTAAATACACCGAGCGGGTATATTTGGGTAAGATTTTCTCTTATGTGCTTATGTGCCTCAATCGGAGTTTTTTTCCAGTTTGTCGGGCAACCCGAAAGTACTTCTACAAAACCGAAGCCCAAACCGTTTAATTGTACTTCAAAGGCTTTTCTTATCATCTTTTTTGCATTCATTATCGCAGCCGGCGAATCCAAAGAAACTCTTGCCGCAAATGCCGTTCCTTCGCATAATGCAATATGTTCGGCAATCTTAAACGGAAAGCCGTGATATTCTCTGTTTCTGCCTGTCGGAGATGTTGTTGTTACCTGATTTAAAACCGTTGTAGGTCCTAACTGACCGCCCGTCATTCCGTATAGCGTATTATTTATGCAAAGTGACGTAATTAATTCTCCTCTTGAAGCGGCGTGCATAGATTCCGCCAAACCGATAGAGGCAAAATCACCGTCACCCTGATATGTGAAAACAAATTTATCGGGTTTCGCTCTTTTCATGCCCGTTGCACATGCCAAAGCTCTGCCATGCGGAGCTTCAACGCAATCCACATTCAAAAAGTCGTATAAAAATACGGAACAACCGACCGATGCTGCCGTAAGAGCTTTTTCTTTTAAATCAAACTCATCAATCAATTCTGCCATAATTCTTATTGCAACGCCATGATCGCAACCGGGGCAAAAAGTATATTTCATTCCTTCTTTTAAGGATTTCGGAATACTAAATGTTTGCATGTTTTTTACCTCCCGTTTTAATTACGGCTTCAACAATTTCATCAATGTTTACCCATTTTCCGACAGGTCTGCCGAAATGCGTAACTTCCGCTTTACCGTTAACCGCAAGTTTTACGTCTTTTGTCATTTGACCCATGTTCATTTCAACAACCGTAATATTTTTTATTCTTTCCGCCAGTTCGGATAATCTTTTTGACGGGAACGGCCACAATGTTACCGGTCTGAAGATTCCGGCTTTTATGCCTTTTTCTCTTAATTTTCTTGCTGCGGCTTTTATGTTTCTTGTTATACTTCCGAATGCAACAAGCAATACTTCCGCATCTTCGGTATTTTCTTCTTCATAAGTAACTTCATTTTTTTCTATTAATTCATATTTTTTAAACAATTTATAAATATGTTCGTTCAATTTATCCTGATTAACTTCCAGCGAACGAATTTGCCTGCCGTCACGACCTTTCGCCCCCGTTAAAGCCCATTGCGAATTATCAATTTCTTCATAAGGATAATCTTTAAGTACCGCCGGTTCCATCATTTGACCCAAAAAACCGTCCGCAAGCATTATTACGGGATTTCTGTATTTTTGAGCCAAATAAAATGCTCTGTATGTTAAATCAATGCAATCCTGAACGGTTGAAGGTGCCAATACTATTGTTTTGTAATCTCCGTTTCCGCCGCCGGTTACGGATTGGTCGTAATCGCCCTGAGCGGGATATATATAACCCAACCCGGGTCCGGCTCTCATAACGCTTATCAAAACAACCGGCAATTCATCGGAAGTTGCGTAAGAAATTCCTTCCTGCATTAAACCTATTGCACATGAAGAAGATGATGTCATTGCTTTTACACCCGTTGAAGCCGCACCAAGCACCATGTTTATTGCCGCAACTTCACTTTCGGCACAAACGTATCCTCTTTTTAACTTCGGCATTTCTCCCGATAAATATTCGCCGATTTCCGTCTGCGGAGTTATCGGATATCCGAAATAGCAATCACAGCCGGCTTTTATTGCCGCTTTTGCGATTGCATAATTACCCTTTAAAAGTTCTTTTTCCATTATCTGTACACCTCTGTTATTGCCAAATCGGGACAGCTTATTGCACACATGCCGCAACCGCTGCATTTATTTTCCGTATCGACAAACTCGACAACACTGTTACCCGTTTGACCCGAAATATCCGATTTTCTTATTAATTTTCTCGGACACGCTTCAATGCACAAATAACACGATTTACATCTTTCTGCATTTATTACTGCTTTTGGCATGCTGTTATCCTCTTTCCCGACAACCGATACAAGTTGTCCTAATATTTTATGTTCCATACTTTGGTTATCCGCTACCCGGTGTTTCGGTTTTTTAATACCAAGTATCACGGTTTCCGAATACTATACTATCCCGTAAATGATATCAAGTCAATAAGTATATAAATTTAATCTCTTCGGACATCTGTTATCTCGTCTTGACATTTTTAAAATGAAGTAATAAAGTACTAAATAAAGGTATCATTTATGACAAAAAAGCAGGAATATATACAAAAAATAATGAATTACCATTGCCCCAGATATGAGGAACTTCCTCCGGTGGCTTTATATACAGACCAATTGAAAGAACTTTTGGAAATGTATCTTTCCGCTTTTGAAATTCCGGGTGAAGAAAAATTTATTACGCCTACAATGATTAGTAATTATGTTAAGCAAAAAATTATTCCTCCGCCCGTTAAGAAAAAATATGACCGTGAACATATCGTTTACTTGATTGTTATAGGTATTTTTAAACAAACTTTAAATATTTCCGATATCGGAACAATTATAAAAATGCAAAGACGTTTATACCCCGTTAACGTTTCTTATAATTTTTTCTGTACGGAACTTGAAAACGCATTGAAAGCGGCTTTTTGCACAAGAGATTTTTCAACGGTGAACAAATCCGAACGTGCTTCCGCTCTTTCTCATTTGGTAAGCTCTGCCTTAATGGCTTTTGCTAACAAAATTTATATTAAGAAAAATATATATTTCAGAACGCAACTTTACAATAAAAATAAAAATCCGTTAAACGAATAACCTGCAATTATTTAAAATTCAATTCAATAGTGTCTTTTTCATGCAAATTTACGTCGCCAAACAAATCACTGAGTTTAGCCTTGTTTGAATTAACTCCTATTTTTAAAGTGTCTGTTGCGGATGAATAAAACAAATCACAATCGAAAAATTTTAAATCCGACAAAGAAGAAACAGGTATATTCCGTTCTAAAAATTTTGAAAGTATAGCTTTGTTTACAATGTCTGAATATTCCCCTCTGCCACGGGTGTTTTGATTATTTCCGCCTACAATTACGGCATTTTTTATTCCGCCCGAAGATTTCCCGAATTTATCTATTGAATTTCCCATATCGTCTTTTGGGGGATTTTCGGATGCTTTTTTTTGATTTCCTGATTTTTTTTCTATTATGAGAAAATCTTTATTTTCCATTGTCGGAGCTATATGAAACATTGCAATATCACCGTTATTTCCGATTATAACCCCACCGGTGCAAATTTCAATCGCTTTTGTCATTCCGTACACCGGATTTTTTTTAACTTTATATTTCCCGTTTAAATTGAATTCTTTATTTGTATAAACATTGTCTTTTTCATTGTTTTTTTTATGAATTTTAAAAATTTTATTTTTAGAAACAGCAGATTTTAATTCCGGCATTTTTTCAACTCCCACCCAAGCATCGCTCATTGATATATTGAATTTTCTTTGGCTTGAATAGGCAAACCTTTTGTTTATTTCATTCTGTTGTTTCTGTTTATTTTGCAATATAATTCTTGTTCCAAAGCTAACGTTCATTTATTCTTCACTTTCTTGTTTTTTTTTATCGGTTATTAATATAAAAATCCCTGAATTTTATTTTTGCCGGTTAAAAATTTTTCTTTGAAATTGGAGTAATCAAGAAGAATAAAACCGCATTTAATACGGTTTTGTTCTTATTATATTATGCTTTTTATTTTTTCAATTACTTTTTCGGGAGGAATTAAATTGATGTCATAATCTGTTGCTTTCCCGTATTTGTCATCGTTTTTCAAAACTTCATCTATATTGTCGGGATAAACATAATGCATAAACGGCATTAAATACGGTTGAAACGTTCCCATATATGAGCCGTTTGAAATACATAATGTTTTTGTCTTTACGTTCTTTGCAATGTGAACCGTGCCCGTTTCGTTTGCAATCAGTAATTTGGCATTCTTTATATAAAACACGGCTTCATTTATGCTTAGTTTTCCTGCCAAATTAGTAACCATTTCCGGTTTTTTACACATTCCACGCATAATTTCGGCACTTTCTTTTTCCGCATAAGAACCCAATATTATAACGGGAATATTAAGTTCTTCATTTACGAAATTAATAATTTTTGCGAAATTAACTTGCCCGTATGTTCTTATTTTTGAATTTGAAAAAGGAGATATTATAATATATTTGAAATTTATAGAAAATATATTATCCTCAAATACATTAATATCGCAAAGGTCATTAACTTCGGATATTTTTTCACCGATTACTTTTTCAAAAAATAATTTATTATTTTCAAGTACAAATACAGGCTCCTTGTTCGTATCAATTACATCCGTGTAAGAATTTAAAACCTTTTTTACATATTTTTTATTTTCCCGTAAATCAGCTTGTGCAAAAAAGCCGTTATTACATATTTTTTGTTTGGCTCTGATTAAGGATACAAAATTGTAAACACCTTTTGTTCTATATTTCGGGTCTGTCGGATTAATTAAACATGTAACCCCGATATTTTTTGCTAATACTTTTTTTATCGCACTTTTTGGGGTACTCTTTGTCAGGTTTACACAGAGATAATCGTCAATGTATTCATCATCATATTTTTTTGCCAAATCAATAAATTCACTTCTTCCGGCAAAAATAATTTTATAATCCTTAAATTTTTCACAATTTCTAAGATATTTAAAAAACGGTCTGATTAAAAGATAATCGCCTATTCCTCCAAAACGACAAATTAACAGTGTTTTTATTCCGAAATAATTGCAGAAAGACTTATTTAAAAAAGGATGAAAAATTGTATGTTTGAATTTTATTTTAAAAATTTCAAATAAAACTTCGGCTTTTTCTGCCGTATATTTTGCTTCAATTTTTATAAATTTCTTATATGTGTTCATACAGTAATAATAAAACAGAAAAAAGTGCATTGCAAGTATACAAAGGTATTATTTTTAGCCACATGGTTATATTCTTACATCACGGCAAAACAACAAAAAACGCCTGAACATTCAAGCGTTTCCTGTTGTTTTTTAAGTTAAAGTTTATTCTTTTAATGCTTTATTGTATTTATATATTACAAACGCAATTATACAATACATAAGCAACTCCATCATTTCTTCAATTACGGTGTCATGAAGTTTCTTTTCTGCAAGCAATTGAAGAAAAATAGCGGAAAATAACAAAACAATGTTCCAAAACGGAACCTGCGTTTTTTGCAACGCTTCCCAAATTTTAACAAATGCCTTTGAAAGTATTGCATAAATGACTGTTCCCGCAATATAAATACCTACGCATACATGTGCCAGATAACCGTATTTGTAATGCGACCAAGGGTAAAAATTATGCGTACCGGGTATTTGTGCAAAGAAAACTCTGCCGTAGCTTATTTCACGCATGAAAAACAAAAAAATTATTAATGCGAATAAAATATTTATAACTTTATATGATTTGTTGTTTTTCGGACTCAAACAGAAAAATATGCCCGCAACAAGTGCAATTAATTGCGTATTTTCAAGCAAACTGTTTTCTTCAATCGCACGCACACCGCAAATGTACGCCCCCCCCTACAGCCACAATGGCAAGCAAGATAAAAACAGCGGTTGATTTAAAATTGAAATTAACATATTTCTTTAAAAAAGATACTATTTTTTCCTTCATAAACACTCCACTCACACTTAATTCCACAAAATATTTATATTAAAAAAGGCTTCCCGTTTCGGAAACCTTCTTTAATTTGGGCCATCCTGGACTCGAACCAGGGACCTTACGCTTATCAGGCGTACGCTCTAACCACCTGAGCTAATAGCCCTCGCTACTTCCTTCTGTATATTCTCATAAACATTTTTAAAAATCAAGTACTATTCTTCATTTAATGGTCTTAATAATATTATCGAACTTAAGTTTAATTGCAAAAATTCATGCGTTTCCGCTTTTCTGTTCGGAAATTCACGGTGCGTAACTTCACAATTTTTTATCGCTACAAACCTTTTCGAACCGTTTAATATATCAGATAAAACTCTGTTTTTTCTCCCCGTTTTCGGCATGAAAACATTTCCTTTTATTTGATAGTCTTTTGTTACTACAAGCACCCGCTCCGACCAAATTCCGGTTACAAAATTATTTTCATTTTCCATATTATTTTCGTACATATTTCAACCCTTTCACTATACCGAGTATGATTGGAACAACGGCAAGTATAATGCCAGTGCCAAGAAACATACAATTACACCGATGAATATTAACATTATAGGTTCGATTAATTTTCCCAATGTGTCTATAATTGAATCCAATTGTGCGTCAATTTGCTGAACACTTTGAGTCATCAATTCACCCAAACGTCCGGATTGTTCACCCGTTGACACCATAAACAATATCATTTTCGGGAATAAATTTGATGCCTTTAACGACTCCGACAAATGCGACCCTGCCTGCATTTTCTTTATTGAAACCTGTATTGCATCATACATTACGCTGTTTGATAATGTCGTTCTTGATAAATACAAACACTCGATAATCGGAATACCCGCATCATAAGCAATTTGTAATACCGTTAAAAAGTTTGAAAATGCCGCCGCCTTTATTAAATCCGAAAACAACGGAACTTTTAATATAAATTCGTCAAGTTTCCTTTTTGATGGTTCCCACTTAACCAAATATATTCCGCCACCGATAATTCCGAATATTCCGAGCGGTATTAACATCCATTTGTCTTTTAAAAATTCACCCGCATCAATACAAAATTGAGTAATTGCAGGCAATGCTTTACCCTGTTGTTCAAACATGTCTTTAAATGCAGGGAATACGAACATTAACATGACCAATACTACCGCAATTGCCAACAAAACAACAAATGCCGGATACGTAAATGATGATATTACTTTTCCTTTTATATCGCCTTGTTTCTTTAACAATTCGATTAATCTTTCAAAAGTTTTATCTATTTCCCCCGAATCTTCTCCGGCTTTTGCCAAACCTATATATACATGTCCGAATAAATTCGGATACTTTGATATGGTATCTGACAGTGTATATCCTGCTATAATTTGCTTTTTAATTTCTTGTGCAAGCAAACGAACCTGTCTTGAACCCGCATCTTTTTCAATAAATATTAAACTTTCAATAATCGGCAAACCTGCCTTGTTCAATGTTAAAAATGTCTGCGTAAAATCAATTTTTTCTTTCAACGTCAAATTTTGCAAAGCAGCATTTCCGCCTGCTCCGCCGGACATTAAACTTACGCTTTGGATTTTATAACCCATATTTTTAACTTTAACACGTACTTCCGCTTCCGATTTCGCATCAATACGCCCTTTTACGATTTCACCATTCCACTTTTTTGCTTCATATTGATATTTTGCCATTAACGGTTTTCCTCATTATTCTTTAACAGGTCCGAGTACACGTAAAAATTCTTCAATTGTCGTTTTGCCTTCGATTATGTGTCTTAAACAAACCTGATGTAATGTTTTCATGCCTGCTCCGACTGCCGCTTCTTCGATTTGAATATCGTGAGCACCTTGTGCAATTAATTTTTTAATTTCTTTTGTTATCGGCATTATTTCATATACACCGATACGCCCTGCATATCCTTCAAAATTGCACTTATCACAGCCCGTCGGTTTATATACCGTTGCATTCATAAATTGTTGAATATCTTTTTCATCACCCGCAACAACAAGTTCCGCTTCTTCTCTCGTCGGATGATATTCCGCACGGCAGTGAGGACACAACTGACGAACAAGACGTTGTGCAATAATTCCGACCAAAGTTGATGAAACCAAATAATCTTTTGCACCCATATCTATCAAACGTGTAATTGTTGCGGCTGCCGAGTTTGTGTGCAGTGTTGACAACACCAAGTGACCCGTTAACGCCGCCGATATTGCGGTTTCCAATGTTTCAATATCACGAATTTCACCGACCAATATAACGTCAGGATCCTGCCTTAATATCGCACGCATACAAGATGCAAACGTTATACCCGCTTTTGCGTTAATTTGTGATTGGTTTATACCGTCAATCTTAATTTCGACAGGGTCTTCAATTGTCGTAATATTAATTTTTGAATCGTTTATTGCTTTTAATAATGTATATAATGTTGTTGTTTTACCTGAACCCGTAGGACCTGTTGTTAAGATAATTCCGTTCGGTACGGATTCCATTTTCTTAATCATTTCCATTTCTTCTTTTGAAGCACCGGCAAGCTGCATTTCCGATTTGGAAGATGCCATTGATACTGCCGGAGCCAAAATTCTTATTACCATTTTTTCGGCATCACCGACAGGAAGCGTGTTTATACGGAAGTCGTAATCTCGTTCCCTGTATGTGATTGAAAATGAACCGTCCTGTGGTCTTCTGTGTTCGGCAATGTTCATCTTTGAAATAACTTTTAAACGGGTTAAAATCGCAGATTCCGTGTTTGCAGGAAGTTTTAATATTTCTCTTAATATACCGTCTTTTCTGTATCTTACGGCATATCCTTCCAAACGGGGTTCTATGTGAATATCGCTGGCTTTCATATCTATACCGTCGGAAATTATTTTGTTTACGAATTTTACAACAATGTTTGAATCGTCTTTTAATTCTTTTTGAGCCTGTTCAAAAAGCGTTTCTTCCCTTTGGAACGACAAAGACTGCTTTTCAATTCTTTTAATAATTTTATCGGTAGCTTTTTTCTGTTCGTTGAAATAATTTTGAACGGCAATTTGAAACTCATATTGAGTTATAATCAAAATACTGGGTTTCAAACCCGTTAAAGTGATAATTTCGTTTATCGCTTTTTTATCGTTCGGGTTTACCATTGCAACAACCAAAACATTACCGTCATCACTGATTGGCAATACTTTGTATTCTTTGATAAAGTCTTCGGGCAATCTGTCCAAAACATCCTTATCAATATTCAACTGTTCCTGCGTAACGGTATCGTAACCCTGTTGTGCTTTTAATGCTTTCTTTAAATCATCCAAAGAAACAATGTTTTGTTGTACCAAAACCGTACCTAACGGCATTCCGGATTTCTTCGCCTGAACAAGTGCGTTAAAAACTTGTGTCTTTGTTGCCAAACCCATTTCAACAAGCACTTCACCGATTTTCATGCTGAAATATTTTTCGGAATCATCCTCGCTGTGTTCGGAATGTTCTTCCTGAGTTTCCGATTCTTCTCTTTCCATATAATGAGTTGAACCGTAACCGGATGAATTTTCATCTACTTCATCGTTATCATCTTTTATTGTAATATCGGATGAATTGTCATAAATTTCCTTCGGCAACGCAGGCGGTGTTTCAACATTAGGTTCTTCAACCATTTTCGCATTTGCGGAATTTTCTCTGACATAGTCAATTAATTCTTTAAACAATGAATCATTAATTTGCTTTGTCAGACATTTTTCGTAGCCGGTAACTTGGCTGATTACGGAAAGAATATCCTCCGGAAGTTCTTTTAACGGAGATAAAATACAAACAA
This sequence comes from uncultured Muribaculaceae bacterium, assembly GCA_964531015.1. GTDB lineage: Bacteria > Cyanobacteriota > Vampirovibrionia > Gastranaerophilales > Gastranaerophilaceae > Avigastranaerophilus. The sequence continues at coordinate 13,785 of CAZHCP010000015.1, read as the reverse complement.
CCTTGTTTGACCCCGGTGTTTCACGTACGCACACGGGGACGTAAGAATGTTTTTCCATTTCCGATACTTCGAAAAGTTTAACTATATTAAAATCTATAATCGACTTGATTTTAGTTTGAAATATTTGACTTGCCATTTATCTGTTACCTTAAAGTTCAGCAACATCCTCAGTATCTTTAATTATTCTCGGGGTCATTAAAATCAACAATTCTTCTTTCTTCATTGATTTTGATTGGCTTCTGAATAATGCTCCGACTACCGGGATATCACCCAAAATCGGGATTTTTGACGTATTATTTTGTTCCGACTCGGTTATCATACCGCCTAATAATAGCGTTTCTTCATCTTTAATTCTTACGTTTTTCAAATCCAAATTGTGTCTTTGCAATAATGTTGCTGCAATGTACGGACTATCCATATATGTATCCTGAATTTCTTTATATACGGAAGCATAATCCGGTTTCATCGTCAATGAAACATAACCGTCAGGGCTGATAAACGGTGTGATTTCAACTTTTATACCGTTATCTTCACCGATTTCATAAGTTTTTTGAACGTTATTGCTTGCCTGTCCGTTTGAGTTTGAAATAATTTGAACGGTTGTTGACTCAATATAATCCTGTGTCAAATCGATTACTGATTTCTGACCGTTAGTTAAAACAATTTTCGGATTAGCCAAAATTCTGCCTTTTTTGTTTTCTACCAACATTGTAAGCGTTTGAGTAAGGCTTTTTACCGAATTACTGTTGCTCGGACCATGCCATACAAGCGGTGATTGAGTTTGGAAACCCGATGTTCCGTCAAACGTTAAGTTCAAGTGTTTTCCCGTATATTGCCATGAGTTGTTAAATGTTTTTGAACCTTCTTCCGTTAATGAAATTATTGAAACTTCCAAATATGCCTGAGGTTGTTTTCTGTCGTTTTCAATAATAAAATCATTAACCATTTGTATTTGTTGTTCGGTACCGCCGACCATTGTCAACGTTCCCAAATCCGGTTGAACATATAATGTTAAAGTCGGTTTCGCCTGATAAGAAGAAATATTACCGGTTGAGATACCGCTTTTAACCGTACATGCGATAGAACCGCCACCCAATGAGCCTTCCGGTGTTTTTTGATCGCCTGACAATTTGAAGGAAGAATTTAACTGTGAAGTATATCCCACCGCACCTTTTTGCGAACCCGAAATTTCCGGCAACTGGAACAATGTTTCGCAAATCATTTTAGCCATTGCATAAGGTGTAGTGTGATTTACCCTGTATGTTGTCATCAACGGCTTTTTATCAAATCTTTCGACTATCTTTTTTGCCATTTGATAATCATTATCGGTACCGAAAATTAATAATTCGTTCTTTTCCGCATTTGTCGTTACAATCGGACCGTAAGAAAGCCCGGGTGTATTCAATCCGAAAATATTTGTATTCAAAAATTGAGCCAGATATGCCGCATCAACGTATTTTACGGGTAATATCGAAATATTATCTTTTGTTAAGTTCAACTTTTCGGCAGCACTCGTACCTACAACCATCATTGTTTTATCTTTTATGACATAGGTTAAATTTGAAATTTTCATAACAAGCTTAAATGCTTCTTCCAAAGAAACGTCAACCAAATCAAGAGTGACCGTACCGCTTGCAGTCGAATGGAAAATAATGTTTAATCCCGCTTTATCGGCAAACATTCTTAAAACCTGTTGAACGTCCGTATTTCTCAAACTTAAATTGATTTTTTGTCCGTTATCGTTGAAACTGACATCACCTTCCAAACGGATTTTATTAGGAGCGTTATAATCCGTTCTTACTGCCGGTTCATTCATATCGTATGTAAGAGGAGCTGCATTTGAAGCACTGTATGCAATTAGCGATACACATCCTGATACAAGCAATAATTTCGATATATTATTCAATTTTTTCTTCATAACTTATATATTAACTCCTCTAATTATTCCTATATCTTCCCGCAAATTTATTTTCCAAGTTAACGACGGCAGGTTGTTTTTCCAAAGAACCTCTTGTAAACAACTGTCCTACCGCAGCTACATAGCTGTTATCCTTATAACTTATTTGTACTTTATCTTTTGTAATACTGTCAATCGTGTATCCGGAAATTTCGTCACCGACTTTAACGAATTGGTCTGCACCGTTCAAATTAACGATTGCAGAAGGACTTTCTTCATCGTACAGAATACCGGAAATTTGAGTTTGTAACAATTTTGTTAAATTTTCATCGGGTGTTGAATCAACCGGCGGTTCCAATATTTCATATTCTTCATCGCCGAATAATGCAAAATTATTATCCCCCGATATTATATCAATCAACGGTTTAAAAGGATTTTCCCTTGAAGGTTTTGCATAAGAAACCATGATTGAATTATCATTTTGTTGCAAATTTTGATCCAACAAACCGTCAACCGACATTTCATCTTCCGTCGGAAGAGGGGCAGGTTGTTGATTTTGGTTTTGATTGTTTTCATCCCCGTTTTGTTCGGGCAAATTCGGAATTTCCAAACCTTGCTCAGGGTTTGCGTTTGCAATGTTTTCCCCTTGTTGCCCTTCGTTGTTTTGAGGCTGATTTTGAACATTTTGACTGCCATCGGCATTAAAATCAACGCTCATCATTTCGCCTTCATTTCCGCCTGCTTCGTTAAAGAAGTAATCACCCATTTCACCCTGATTCGGTGCGGGCTGTTCATTATTTTGTTGCGGTTGGTTCGCATTTTGTTCCGCATTTTGGCTTGTTTTATTACCCGTAATTGCATTCATAATTGTTTTCTTACCGAAAAACGTATCATAAATACCGTAACCGATACCACCGACCAATATTAAGAATATAAGCAGTACGATAAGCGGAGCACAACCGCTTTTAGGACGTGTTGCATGTTGCTGTCCGTAATCATCGGCATATTCTACTCCGTCTTCATCTTCATATTCACCGTACTCATCCTCCGCATATTCGCCTTGGTCGTCGTAATCGGTATATTCTTCATTTTCGGTTTCGGAGTATTCCGTATCTTCCCATTGATTTTCGTTATCTGCCATAATTCTCACATTTCCGATAAGTATCTTATTTTATTTTACACATATTACTTAAAATGGGCAAATCTTTTTCAGATTTTTTTAATTCCATTAACAATATTTACATAATAACATAAGTTTACTTATTTTTTATTATTTTTTCGTCAATCAAATGTATGAAGTTTTTTAATTTTCAAAAACAATATCCGAATAATTATCAAATTTTAAAACAAGTGTTATAAATTTTTGTCATGTGGTATATTATAATTAGAAGCTTAATACCCCATGGGGGTATATAAATTACGTAACATATTCTCATAAAGGCATATTATGGAAAATCATCACCACGACTTTAAAAATGAATTACACCGAATAAATAAAGCAATCGGACAACTTAACGGAATAAAAAAAATGATTGCCGAACACAGAGATTGTCCCGATATTTTAATTCAGCTTAAAGCCGTTCGCTCCGCAATTTTTTCAATTGAAAAAACCGTTCTTTCAACTCACTTGGAAAAATGTGTCGTCGAATCTTTTAATGATAATAATATTGAAAACGCAAAGAAAAAAGTTTTGGAAATCAAAGACCTGTTCAACAAATTGCAAAACTGACAAGAAAGGAATTATATGGAACATATACATAATTTTTCAAATCAAAAAAAAGTATTAATAATTATCATTGTTACGCTGGTTACAATGATTGCCGAAATTGCATACGGCTATATCACCAATTCCATGGCTTTGCTTGCAGACGGTTATCACATGGGAACTCATGCACTCGCACTTTGTTTAACTTATGTCGCTTATGTTCTGACGGAGAAATTTAAAAATTCAAATTTATTTCCGTCGGGAACAGGTAAAATCGGTACCTTGACCGCTTATACAAGTTCTTTATTTTTGGGCTTTACCGGAATTTGGATAATAGTTGAAGCACTCGAAAGAATTTTTCACCCGCTTTCCATTCAATTCAATGAAGCAATATTAATTGCTATAATCGGTTTGACCGTTAACGGTATTTGTATATTTATAATGGAAGGCAATCATTCTCACGAAATCGAACATTCGCACTTCCCGGAACATAATCACGAACATCATCATGAACATAACGGCACGGGCGAAGCCGAACTTTCAAGTGCGTGTAACCGTGAAAATTCACACGGAAGCGAAGCCGAAACAACACACTCTTGCGAATGTGAAAAACATTGTGACGAGAATAACAATGACTACAATTACAAAGCCGCATACCTGCATATCCTGGCTGATGCTCTGACTTCAATTCTTGCAATCGTGGCTTTGTTGGTCGGAAAATATTTCAACTTGCCGTTCTTTGATGCTTTAATCGGTATTTTGGGCGGTATTATGATTTTAAAATGGGCAATAGGACTTCTTAAACACACCGTTAAAGAATTAATTGATATTCGAATGTAATGAAAAAGCCCGAAAATCGGGCTTTTCCATTATTGTGACGATAAATTAAATTGCGTTCTCTTTATCTTTTTTCGGAACTTTATATATTGATTTATAATCTTTATATCTGGTTTTAAATTCAATATCTTCATCTTTATTTCTGTGATTATATTCATGCTTGTTAAGCGTTATATCGTAGAGTTGAATAACCCCTGTTGCAATATTTCCGCAGTGAGCGGCAATTCTTCTTAAATCATTCAACAAGTCAACAAAAATGAAACTTTTTTCAACACTGCATTGACTGTTTTTAAGTCTTTGAATGTGATTGTTTTTTGCTCTTTTTACACCTTTTTTAATTACGGCTTCAAGCGGTTCTATTTTTTGTGCCAATTCCAAATTATCATGCCCGTAACATTCTATTGCCATTTCAAAAATCTCGGATACGGCACCGACAATTGTTTTAATTTCGTCAATAGCTTCCTGCGAAAACTTAAATTCCGCTTCATGCAATTTTTCCGCATATTGCAAAATGTGTATCGAGTGGTCGCCTATTCTTTCAAAGTCACCGATTGCAAGCATAATTTGAGATATTTTATTGTTATCTTCTTCCGTTAATTCTCTGCCGGATACTTTTAAAAGGAATGCGTTTAAGTAATCTTCATAGGAGTCAATCGTTGTTTCGTTTTCAACAATTTCATCGGCTTTCTTTCTGTGGAAACTTTTTAACATTTTACTTGAAGTAACAAAATTATAATGTACAAGTTCCGCCATTTTAACCGTTTTACCGAAGCATTCCGAAATTGCGATTGAAGGAGTAATTAATAATCTTTCGTCCAGGAATACTTTGTTTTCAACACCGTTTTTCTTTTCGGGAACAAGTTTAATTGCAGCATTTTCAAGGAATTTCATAAACTTAAACAATATTATTGCCAAAACAATATTATATGCGGAGTGAACAATAGCTATTCCGACGGGGTTAATGTCCGAGGAAAGAATTTCCAATTTACATACGTTATTTAAAATGTAAAAGAGCGGTAAGAAAATAACTACACCGATTACGTTAAAAACGACGTGAACGGCTGCAACTCTTTTTGCATTTGTGCTTACTCCGATACTTGCCAATACTGCCGAAATACAAGCCCCGAGGTTTTCACCCAAAATAATCGGGATTGCAACTCCCCAGCTGATACCGCCGACTAATGATAACGCCTGCAATATACCGACCGAAGCCGAAGAACTTTGAATAATTATCGTTAAAATCAAACCGACAAGAAATCCCAATATCGGATTTGAAAAAGCAACCATCGTACGTCTGAAACCTTCGCTTTCGGCAAACGGAGTCATTGCTCCCGCCATAAGGCTCATGCCGAACATAAGAATTGTAAAACCGACCATAACGGAACCGATACTTTTTTTCTTATTGCTTTTTGCTGTCATAATCATACATACACCGATAAATGCAAGAATCGGAGTAAATGATTCGGGCTTTAAGAGTTTTAATAAAGAGGAAGCACCTTCTTGAATACCGCTTAAACTTAATATCCAAGCAGTTATTGTCGTACCGATATTTGTACCTATAATAACGCTTACCGTTTGGGATAAATCCATTAACCCTGAGTTTACAAGACCAATTAACATAACTGTTGTCGCCGAAGACGATTGAATAACCGCCGTAATTCCCGTACCGAGCAACAAGCCTTTCAGCGGACTTGAAGTCATTTTCTTTAAAAGTTTTTCAAGTTTCCCGCCGGCAACTTTTTCCAACCCCGAGGACATAATTGAAATCCCGTAAAGGAAAAATGCCAAACCGCCCATAAGTGTTAAAATTGAGTATATGTCCATAATTTTCTTTCTTTTTTACTATTCCTGTACCCACCATATTAAATATATATAAAACGAAAAAATCTTTACACAAAATATAACAATTTTGATACAAAAATATAAGTGAAAAATTAAGAGTATTTTTTACGTGTTTTAAATAAAAAATTCGGGGTTTTTCCCCGAATTAAACATTATTCCCCGAAATATAATTTATTCTTGCAAGATTTCTTTTAAATCATTCTCAGGGGTTGTGATTTGTTTCAGTTTAAATTTTTCGATTAAAAGATTTAATACACCCGAAGAAACAAACGCAGGCAGGCTCGGACCGAGTTTTATATTTTCAATTCCCAAATACAGCAATGTAAGTAAGATACTTACTGCCTTTTGCTCATACCACGAAAGAACAAAAGACAGTGGCAAATCATTAATATCGCATTTAAATTCTTTTGCAAGCTCTTGTGCCACTTTTATTGCGGAATAAGCATCATTGCACTGCCCCATATCAAGTAATCTCGGAATGCCGTTTATTTCCCCGAAATCAATGTCATTAAATCGATATTTCCCGCATGCCAGCGTAAGAATAATTGTATCTTTCGGTGTAAGTTTTGCAAATTCCGTATAATAATTTCTTCCGGGCTTTGCTCCGTCACAACCGCCGACTAAAAATATATGCTTAATATCTCCGTTTTTTATTCCTTGCGTTATTTCCTTCAAACGACTTAAAACGCTGTTATGTCCGAAACCTGCGGTTAAAACATTTCCTCCGTTAATGCCGGTGAATTTTTCTTTTTCGCAATATCCGCCGAGTTTTAAAGATTTCTCAATTAAGGGAGTAAAGTTTTTATCTTCTCCTATATGTTCAATTCCGGGGTAATTTACAACCGATGTCGTAAAAACTCTGTCTTTATAACTCTCTTTTACGGGCATGATACAGTTTGTCGTGAATAATACGGGTGCGGGAATATTCGCAAATTCTTTTTGTTGATTTTGCCATGCCGTTCCGAAATTGCCTTTTAAATGCGGATACTTTTTTAATTCCGGATACGCATGGCAAGGTAACATTTCTCCATGCGTATATATATTTATTCCTTTATCTTTCGTTTGTTCCGATAAAAGCGATAAATCTTTTAAATCATGCCCCGATACAACAATAAAAGGTCCCGGCTCTATTTCCGTCGTTACTTCCGTCGGAACCGGGTTCCCGAAAGTTTCGCAATTCGCTTTGTCCAATAATTGCATTGTTTTTAAATTCATTTCCCCTACTTTAAGCATTAATTTAATCAATTCATCAACACTTAAATTTTGTGAAATACATCTTAAAACTTTATAAAAAAAGCAATCAATTTCATTTTCACGATAACCCAAAATTCCGGCATGATAAGCATAAGCCGCCATTCCTTTTAATCCGAACAAAATTATTGATTTTAAACTTTTTATGTTATCCTCGGCACCCCATATCGTATTTATTGCAAAATCACTGTTACAGGGAATTTTTTTCTCTATTTCCGTTATTATTTTTTTAATTGAATTATTATCAAAATTAACGTTTGTTATCGTTGTAAACAGAGCTTTTATTATCAAATCAGTATTTTTTTCGGTAACATCGGCACAATTGGCAAATTCAATCGTTCTGCTCAACAAATAATCCTGCAAATTTGCACAATCAACGGATTTTCCGCAAACTCCGCCTATCGTGCAACCTTCACCGTTTGCAGTCTGTTCGCATTGAAAACAAAACATTTTTTCCATTATTTTCTCCTTTGATGAATTTTTGCTTATTTATATTAATTATCAAAAATTAATATATTAAAATTCAACGGGAGTATAATTCAAAAAGAGAATATTTTTAAACAAATAATGCTTTGATTAATCCTTTAAAAAATCTTTTGTCGAAAGAAAAAATAATCCGTTTATAAATAAGAAGAAGATTTGCTCTGTTGAATTTTTCTTTAAAATATTCTCTGTTGTTATAAATAAATTTGAACATTTGACTTCTTATTTTTTTGTTATTTCGCAAATAATTATTTTGCGTTCTTTCTTTTAAATACTTTTTGTTTCCCATAACGGGATTTGCAAGCGAATAGTTTGAACCGTGCCTTCTGTATGCGTATAAAACCTTATATATAATTGCACTTGACCCGATTAAATGACAAAATGAAAACATAAATTTATCCGCAGTAATTTTTAATTTTCGGGTCTTATCCAACAGCAACAACATATCACAAACGGATTTCCTCATCATCGCCGAAGAAGTCGGACTCCAATGCCATGTAGCAAAACTGTATTTTTTGTTATCCAAAATTTTTATGTTACAGCCTTCTTTGTCAATGCCTTTTGCACTTCGGTATTCGCAAAATTCTTCATAAGATTTGTTTTCAATATTAATTTCTTTTGATTTTTGACGAGGGCTGTCAATTGAAGCAAATGTGTGAATGACTCTGTTCTCATCAATTTCCGCCTGCATACACGTTGTAAGTGCAACGGAAGTTTTAAGATGTGTTTCAACATGCATTGCACAATATTCGGGAAATAAAATATCATCACCGTCAACAGCAGATATAAATTCTCCGGTTGCAACTTTAAGCCCTTCCAAAAAAGAAGCAAGCTGCCCCATATTAAATTCATTTTTTATAAACTTTATATTCAAGTGAGAATTTTCGTTTATAAATTCTTCAATTTTTCCGGCGGTATTGTCTTTTGAATAATCATCAACAACTATAACTTCATAATTTTTATATGTTTGATTTTTTATGCTGTTTAAGCAATCACACACAAAGTTTTCAAAATTGTGTGTGATTACTATAAACGAAACCTTCGGTAAGTTTAAAAAATCTTCCATACGGGTTAAAAATCTCTTACTTTATGGCTTTTTGAATACGGTATTGAACTTTGTCTTTACCCAAAACTTCAAGAATAACGCCCATATCCGCACCGTGAGTTCTTCCCGTTAAAGCGGCTCTGACCGTCCACATCGTAATTTTCGGTTTTATACCCTGTTCTTTAAAGAAGTTTCTGAAATCAGCCATTTGGTCGTGTAATTTTTCGCTGTTTTCAAAATCAAGGTCATTAATTCTTGAATTAAATTCTTTAAGAATGTTTTGTCCCTGTTCCGTATCAACATTTGCTTCTTTAACGCCTTCTTCATATTCGATATCTTTGCCGAAGAAATATGCAACATCGTTTGTTAAGTCGGAAAGGACGGTAACAGGTTCTCTTGTTGCTGCAATAACCTTTTCAAGATTTTCTTCCGTTAATTCGGTTAAATCGTATTTTGCCAAAAACGGTTTTGCCAATTTTGTAAGAGCTTTAATATCCATTTTCTTAATATATTGACCGTTCATCCAGTTTAATTTGTCATATTCAAAAATAGAGTTTGAAGATGAAATTTCATGTATTCTGAAATCTTGTGCAATTTCATCAAGCGATTTGATTTCGTTTGAGTCGGAAGGTGACCAACCGAGCAACGCAACAAAGTTCAAAAGAGCTTCCGTCAAATATCCTTTTTCAACAAATTCCGAAACCGCCGTTGCACCGTGACGTTTTGAAAGTTTGCTTCTGTCGGGGGCTAAAATCATTCCCAAATGTCCGAATTTCGGAACTTCCGCACCCAATGCCTCATAAATTAAAATTTGTTTAAACGTATTTGAAATATGGTCTTCTCCACGAATAATATGAGAAATTTTCATTAACATATCATCAATAACAACCGCATAGTTATAGGTCGGAGCTCCGTTTGATTTCATAATAACGAAATCACCGATTAAATCCGTATCCTGATGAAGATTTCCTTTTACCAAATCTTCAAATTCAAGTATTGAAGAATTATGGAGTGCTTTTTGAGCTTTTGCAACGTTAAAACGAATAGCGGGTTTTCTGCCTTCGGCTCTTAATTTTGCCTTTTCTTCTTCCGTTAAATCCACGCATTTTTTAGAATAAACATAAGGCTTTTTGTTTTGAGTTGCTTCTTCTTTTTCCGCTTCAAGTTCTTCGGGAGTACAGAAACATTCGTAAGCAAAACCTTTGTCTAATAATTCCCGTATATATTTAGGATAGATGTCAAATCTTTCGGATTGCGTATAAGGACCGTATTCGCCGCCTACATCAGGACCTTCATCCCAATTGAGTCCGAGTGCTTTTAAACTGTCAAAAATATTATCAACATAGGCTTGCGATGTTCTTTCGGCATCGGTATCTTCAATTCTTAAAACAAATTTGCCGTTATTTTTCTTTGCAAACAAATAATTAAATAAAGCCGTTCTTGCCGTACCGACGTGTAAATTACCGCTTGGCGACGGTGCAATTCTAACTCTTATTTCGTCCATCTTTTTCTCCAATCAAAAATTGTTTATTTATATTTTATATTTTATTACAAACAAAAAAAAGAGATTAATATTTTAATAATATAAACGAATGATACAAAAAATACGTGCATAATATAGAATAATTAATAATATCGGAGGTTTTAAGGTCGGATGTACACTGCGGAAAATATATTTTGGACAATCGGATTATTTGCGTTGGTTTTGTTTTTGCTGAAACTTTTTGTATTTATGGTTACGGGCGGCGATTCCGAAGTTGAATCCGATTTTGATTGTATATCCGAAACGGAGACATCTTTTGATTTCCTTTCCGTACAATCCGTACTGGCATTTTTAACCGCATTCGGTTGGTGCGGTTATTTTACGTTGAAAAATTCGACACTCGGCGAAACTTTTGCACTGATAATTGCATTTGTTACCGGATTTATTTGTATGTGGTTTTCCGCTTTCTTAATGTTTAACATAAAAAAATTAAATCACACCGTAAAAGCAGATATAAACGAATTAAACGGCAAAAAAGGCAGGGCATATACGGATTTTGCTCCAAGCGGAAACGGGGATATCGAAATAACACTGAACAATAAATTGTCGATACTTAGTGCCGTAAATATATCAAATGAAGAAATAAGTGCATTTTCGGATATAAAAGTTGAAAAAATCGAAGACGGAAAAATATATATAAGTAAAGTATAAGGAGAGATTATGTTTTCTGTATTAATGTCATTTGGCGGAATTATAGCATTAATTGTGTTTGCGGGATTGGTGTTTCTTGCAAATCAATATAAACGCTGTCCTTCAAATAAAATCATAGTCGTGTACGGTAAAACGGGCGGTAATTCAACCGCAAAATGCGTTCACGGCGGCGGTACGTTCATTATTCCGCTTATTCAGGATTACGGAGTTTTGTCATTGGAACCGATGGCAACGGATATCGATTTAAAAGGTGCATTGTCAAAAGGAAATATTCGTGTTGCCGTACCGTCAACATTTACATTCGGAATTTCGACACGAGAAGATATAATGATAAATGCTGCGGAACGTTTGCTCGGATTAACAAAACCGGATATAATCGCACAGGCAAGCGATATTATATTGGGTCAATTGCGTTTGGCGATTGCGACCTTAACCATTGAAGAAATAAATCAGGACAGAGAAAAATTTTTGGAACAAATAAACATAAACGTTAATACGGAGTTGAATAAAATCGGTCTTGAAATTATAAACGTAAACATAAAAGATATTACCGATGAATCCGGATATATAGATGCAATCGGTAAAAAAGTTGCGGCAGAAGCAATCAATAAAGCAAAAGTTGAAGTTGCACAACAGGAAAAACTCGGTGCCGTCGGTGAAGCGGAAGCAAACAAGGAAAAAGAAGTTCAGGTCGCCGAACAAACCGCTCAAACCTTAATCGGTAAAACAAATGCGGAAAAGGAACAACGTGTTCAAACCGCAAATATTAATTCTACCGCAGAAATAGGTGAAGCGGAAGCAAATAAAATAAAAGAAGTTCAAGTTGCCGAACAAATGGCACAAACCGAAATCGGTATTACAAAAGCTCAAAAAGAACAACGTATTCAAACGGCTAACTTGGAAGCGGCTGCCGTTGAAGGCGAAAATATCGCAAAAGCAAACATTGCCGACTATAATGCAACATTGGCGGTTAAACAGGCGGAAGCATTGAAATTGGGTGAAATTGCAAAAGCAAATGCCGAAAGAGATGTTTTAACCGCACAAAAAGAACAGGAAGTCGCAAAAATAAAGAAAGAAGAACTTGCAAGACAGGAAGTTGAAAAACTTAAAATTCAGATAGAAGCCGATGCTGAAGCCGAACGTCAAAGAAGGATTGCAATGGGTGAAGCGGATGCAATTAAGGCAAGATATTTTGCGGAAGCGGAAGGTATTAAAGCCGTTCTTGAAGCAAAAGCACAAGGTTATGAAGAACTTGTTAAAATAAGTAATAATAAACCCGAACTCGCAACAAGTTTTCTTATGATTGAAAAAATTGAAGCAATTGTCGAAAGACAGGTGGAAGCAATTAAAAATATTAAATTCGATAAAATTACGGTTTGGGACGGTTCGTCAGGAAGTGAAAAAGGCTCGGCTACCGCAAATTTTATGAAAGACTTAATTAAAGCATTGCCCGCAATGCACGATTTGGCAAGTCAGGCAGGTGTCGAACTTCCTCAAATACTCGGCAAAGTCGGCATTCAAGAAACGGACAAAGAACAACCCGTTTCAAAAAAAGAACAATAAAAAACAAAAAATAAACAAATAAAAAACCCCGAATTTTAAATTCGGGGTTTTGTTTTAGCCTGAAATTCTAATCTAATCCGTGCAATACTCACTGCCCACTACTTCTTTACCATTAAAAGTTGTGAAAGTGCAAGTACCTACGACCTTGCCACAATACACAATATTTTCTATGTAAGTGCAAGTGACGTCACTTAAACCGGTATTACGGTTCCAAACAGAATCACAATCATTGCTAACGTATACACGTGTCCTATACGCATTCTTGCAAACATCCTCTTCTTCTTCTTCTTCTTCCGTAGTTGTAGTTGTCCCGTAGCAGTAACAAGCATAACCGGCACCGTGACCTTTAAGTTCGTTTGATTCATAATAACAGCCCGGACCACAGTCCATTGTCGGTACAAGTTCAGGATCCCACCCCGCACAATCACCATTAATCCAATAAACACAGGGATCCTTCGTAGGTTCTTCTGTCGGAGTCGTATCTTCCGTGGGTTCGGTCGGATCATACGTAGGCTCTTCACATGAAGGATCTGTACAATAAGTGGGTTCCGGAACAGTCGGCTCCGGTGGAGGAACAGGAGTCGGATCCGTCGGTTCTATCGTCGGATCAGGTGTAACCGTCGGAGTTTCCGTCTGCTCACAAGAAGGGTCGTCACACTCCGTTGGACATGTATCATCCAAACATTCATAACATGTAGGGTCTGTGCAGAAACATGACGGGTCGTTACATTCATAACATGAAGGTTCCGTACAACCGGGGTCAGGATCTCTTATCTGTTTTTGAGTAAGATAAATATCATCATACAAAAGAACCGTATATTGGTCTTTCGGCTCATTTTTATTTATCGTGGGTTTATTCGGTCTTCTTTGTCCGTTAACGTCAACAACAATCGGAATAGCCCCATCCGCCCTCTTGTTTTCAACAAAATAATATATGTAACCGTCTTGCGTAATAATGGTATTTGAAA
>CAZHCP010000014.1:0-27357 GCA_964531015.1 uncultured Muribaculaceae bacterium | reverse complement strand
TAAACACCTTTTTAAAAAGAGGAGTCGGAACAATCTATATTCCGACAAACAATATCGTTTATATGCCGGTAATAGAAAACCTGTTAAAAATGAAAAAAGGCGAAATATGTACGGCTCTGGACAGCGGAACAAGAGAAACTTACCTTAAAATAAAGCAGGTGGATAAATTTGAAAAAAATGTCGAAAATATAAGAAGATACATTCAAAATTCAGATAACAGCAGAATTATTATTAAATATATTATAGTTAAAGGGTATAACGATTCCGTTGAAGAATTTTCAAAATTTATGAAAATAATGATAGATTTAACGGTAAAAATAATTGTTTTGGATATTGATTATCGTGATATAATCGACGGCCCGTTTGACATTCCGAAACATTATTATGATATTGAAAGATATGCAAAAGAAATGTGCAAAAAACACAACATTGACTTGGGAATACCGCCTTATACAAAAAGTGTTTTGGAAAAAGGGAAAAATTATTAATCGGAATTTTTTATACATTGATTATAAAAACTGAAAGTTTCAACATCAATTTCTTTTGATTTTGAATATTCAATCGTCCGGAAAAGAAATTCTTTAAGTTTTGCATTCGGCTTATAATTATTTTTTCTGCAATAATGCCCTTCAATGTCAATTTTAATTCCTTGAACTTTGTATTTCAAGGCAATATTTATAAACTTTTCAAATTCCGTTTTATTATCATTAACGCCGGGGATAACAATATATTTTAAATAAACAAATTCCCTGCTTTTTTCCGTTGCGGTGTATTTTTTTATATTATTCAAAACTTTATCAAAAGCATTAACTCTTTTAATTTTCAAAAATAAATCCTTAGAACCGCAGTCAAGCGATATAATAATTACGGCTTTATCAATATTCATTGCATTAAAAAGAGCCCGGGAAAATTTTATACCGTTTGTAGCAACTGCAAGTCTTTTTGCAAAGCCTGAAATAATATATTTATTTATGATTTCGTCACATTCCGGATAAATCGTAAATTCACCGCCGCCGATATGAAATTCACACCCCTGCCTTAATATTCCGTCATTTTTTAACGACTCCAACACCGGAACAATCTTATATACGGATTTTTTACGTTTTTCGGGTTTAATATCGGTTATACAATAAGAACATTTTGCATTACATTGTTCAAAATGCGAAATATAAACATTATCAATATAGTTTTCTTCATCATGATTTTTTGTTTCAAGCTTATAACAATTTTTGCAACAATCGGGATATTTTCCGTTTTTTGCATTTTCCCGCCATAAATCAATTTTTTTATCATATAATTTCTTATTTATGATTTCGCCGTTATAGAAGAATGCAAAATAGGGAATTTCAAACAACATTTCCTGCGGAGCATAACAACATGCACACAATTGAGAATTAAAAAAACAAATACCATGTTCCAATAAATGACAACTTTTGTATTCCATAATGTAAATAATATCATAAATTTAGATATAAATTACATATTCACTATATTTTGTCAAAATCCGGTTCTTCACAGGTATAACAGTGAATACCGCCGTTCAGATAATGAAGCGAATACATCATTGCATTTCCGGCTATGTTTTCATAATCTCCTTTTATAAAATATACGTTTTTTATATTCGGCAGTTTCTCCCGCAGTTGTTTTTCAAACAGATTATCAAGCTGAGAATATCCGTCTTTTTTGCATGCTGCGGAATTTGTAATATAGGTTAACGTACCGTCATTATGTTTATGAACAATGGCGTTCAGATAATTAACTTCACCTTTTCCATATATTCCGGCAATTTTTATCGGTGTAAATCCGTATTTTTTAAGAGATTTAACAATTTTTTCGGTAGAAGCATATTGTTCCAAACGTAATGTTTCATTGTCTTTTGTTTTTTGACGAAGTTTTGCGGCTCCGTATGGTAATTCACTAATATTTTCAAGGACGGAAGCATTATCATTTACCAATACATAAGGATAACCGACCGGTCTTATAAACATATCGTTATGGAAATTACCCTGAGGAATTGTGTATATATTTTTTTCTTTTACCCCGAAATCTTTTGAAATTTTATTTATAGCCTTCAAATCATATTGTTTTTTGTTCATTATCCAATCATCAATACTGATAATATTGCCCGTTCCGTCTTGTTTTCGGTTTATAATACCCGAATTTAAAAATTCGTTAAATCTGTCACAATCAATATTTTCAACATCGCAATCCGCCAAAAAATCATTAATGCTTGTTTCCGAAACCGAATCTTTCCCGAGCAAAAGCCAATCTTCGCCGTTATCTTTTTTACCGATAAAAATATTTCCGCCTTCCAATAAAGTATCCGTCTTTTTTAATATAGAATTTGTAAAATCGGCAAATTGTTTAACCTGTTTTTCGTATTCTTGCGGAATAAGCGTAGAAAAAAGCGTATATATTTTTCCTTCGTTTTTTCTTAAAATTTTATTATCCTGAGCCCAAGGTCTGTTAATAAATTTATCATTTTTTAAATTTTGTGAATTATTTTGTATTTTTTCGGAGTCTTGTATAAAAACATCAAAATCTTCTTTTTGACCGATTTGTTTTAATTCTTCAAAGAAATCAACTGCAAAATTTCCGCTTAAATTTTGCATATACAAACTTTTTACGGGAACAGCATCATAACCTTTAAACGCAGGGACTTTTATACTTTTATTAACACTTAAATTCATACTTGTATAAAACCCGAAAAAAATTTTTTTGCATAAAGGAACAGTAAATAAAATAAAAATATTTTCGGAGAATTTCTGCAAAAAATTAAAACCACCCCTCTACGGCGGGAGAGGGGTGGGGGTGAGGGTTTGCAGTGAACTGTCCCTTTTGGAGGACAGTTCACTAACCAATAAAAAGTTTCTGTATTAAACAAGAGTCATTTTGTATTTATCAGTATTTATAAATATAATTTAAACAAATTAATTCTGATGATTTCTTTATCCGTAAAATACCATAAAACAACTTGATATACGAATATCTCATATATATAGAGGCTTTTAAAAAGAGGGAATTTATGTTTTAATATCAAAAGAGGATTGGAATTTTGCGAATATGATAAAGATATTAAAGACCGAAGATAATAAAAAAATAAAAAAATTAAGCATAAGCGAAGCTATATCCGGTTCTTGGTTCAGTCTGATAAATCCTACGGAAGAAGAAATAAAACAGGTTTCGTTAATTCTCGGTTTGGATGAAGATTTCCTGCGAAATTCCTTAGACTTGGACGAGAGATCACGTATTGAAATTGAAGACGGAAACATATTGATAATTACAAATCTGCCGATTATGACCGATGACGGTTGCTTTGATACTTTGCCGTTAGGTATAATCTATACTCCGACTTCTATTTTGACCGTATGTTCAAAAGATAACAACATTTTATCTTCCTTTAACGAAACAACTTCTTTTTCTTTCGATACAAGGAACAAAACGGCATTTATGTTAAAGATATTATATCGTTCGGTAAAATTCTATTTAAAATACTTGGATATAATAAACAGAATTACGGAAAATATTGAAAAAGAACTTCAAAAAGCTACAAACAACAAAGCATTGTTTCAATTAATGGAAATCCAAAAAACTCTGGTTTACTTTTCAACAGCGTTGAAAGACAACGACATTGTGTTGCAAAAAGTAATGAAAATGACAAAATCAAGCACAATAAATTACTTAAAAACAACCGAAGAAGATATTGATTTATTGGAAGATGTGATTATAGATACCAAGCAGGCAATTGAAATGGTAGATATGCACAGAATGATTTTGGAAGCAATGATGGAAGGTTTTGCCTCCATTATAAACAACAATTTAAACCAGGTAATGAAATTTTTGGCGGCAATGACAATAATTATGTCCATACCGACAATGATTGGCGGATTATGGGGTATGAATGTTCCCGTGCCGTACGGTAATAACCCTTTCGGATTTTTAATCGTCGTATTGTTATCCGTCATTGTATCAATAGTAGTTGTATATTATTTCAGAAAAAAAGGTATGTTTTAGGGGGAGAGGAGATAGAAATTGAAAACTAATTCAATATTAATAATCTCTAACAGCAGTGAAACCGGTAAAAAAATATCGGAAAAAATAAAATTATTGAGAGAATGTGACACGGTCAGGGTTGTTTCTTATATAGAGTCAATATCCGTGTTGAACACAACTCAACCGACAATAATCATATTATACTGTGCAAATAATGATACACTCGGAATAATAAAAGAAATAAGGTCTATTTCGGCACTAAACAAAGTTCCGATAATGTATGTTTCGGATGAAATTGATGAAGAACGCTTATTACACGCTTTTGACAACGGAATAGATGATTTCTTTTCTTTAAATGAAAGCGATTCCGTTATTTTAATGAGAATATTCCTGACATTGCAAAAATCGGTCTTATACAAAAAGATAGAAATCAGTAATCAAATATTAATTGCAGCTAACATTTTGGACAAACAAACCGGTATTTACAAAAAAGAACAAGCCTCGTTGGCATTGAGAAACTTTTTTAATAAAAGTATTGAAGAAAATCTTGAAAATACCGTTTTTATGTTCGTAAAACCGATGTCGAAAAATAAAAAAAGATTAAACATTAATAAAATCGGCGGAATAATAAAAAATATTCCGAGAGGTAACGACATTATTGCATACGGAAAAAATCTCGGATTTTACATAATTTTATATGATGCAGGTGTAAAAGGTGCGGAATCCATTGCAAAAAGAATAAAAAAAGCCCTTATCAACGAATGCGATATATATGCCAATGCTGCGGAAATAACCGCTTCTTTTGAAGAAATGGAATCCATACTTACTCAATATATGAAAATACAAATTGATGATAATCTGGAATTTCAATATATATCGGACATTACTGCGAAAAATATTCAAGACAGCGTAAAAATACAAGACGAAAGCGGTAAAAGTTTCAAAACTTTTAAGCAGGAGTTTAAGAAAAATTTTGAGAAATTAGTAAAACCGATATTTGAAGACCTGAAAGACAAATATCAAAATACCTGTATTGATTCGGAAATATTCTACGAAATAAAAGAAACATACAGTATGTTTGAAATAAAACAGGATAAAAACAGGTGTGAATTAAAAATAACATATCCGTCTTATATAAGTGCTATCGTTGATATAATTCAAGAAGACGGAGATGAAAAGAAAGAAGTAAAAAGGCTTACATATGACTTTGAAGATTTTTCCGAAGATATAATAAAAACACTTACGGACTCTATGTTTGAAGAATTTGCAAACAGGATAAACTTATACGGGTAAATATATGGGAAACGAAATATTAATATCTTCCTCGGTTCGAGATACCGTAAAACAATCTGCGGAACTTGCAAAAGAATTAAATACGGGACTTGAAATAAGCCGAATACCTCTTTATAAAATCAGGCAACTGACGGTAAGCGATACAATTAAAATATTAAAAGACGAACTTTCAAATTTTGACAATTCGATTACGTTGCACGCTATGTTCTCTGATGTTAATGTAGCGGGGCAGGATTGCCTGCTTCGTGAAATATCACGTTTAAGATGTCATCAATCATTTGAAATCGGAAAAGCAATAAATGCAAAAACAATACTGTTTCATTCCGGTTATAAAGGAACAAGGCATGAAGGCTCAATAAAAAATTTTAAGTCGAATTTTATTGGTTTTTGGAAAGAATTTATTAAAGATTTTGAAAAAGCGGGAATAACTGCCGTAATTGAAAATGTTTTTGAAACGGAACCGGGATTTATAGCAGAAATTGAAGAAAATATTGCTTCCGATAATTTAAAATTGGCTATTGATACCGGGCATGTAAATTTATATGCTCCGCATACCAAATTGGAAGACTGGATAAATCTGTACGGAAACAGGCTAAAACACATGCACCTTCATAATAATTATCAAAAAAATGATGACCATAACAGCCTTCAAAACGGAACAATAAATTTTGAAAATATATTAAACTATATAAAAAGCAAAGATATAAATGCTTCAATAGTGTTTGAGATGTTTAATGAAGATGATATAAGAAAAAGTCTTGATTTGTATAAACGAATAATGAATTAAATCAAAACAGTATAAAAACGGAGCGTTATTTTATTTACGCTCCGTTTTTGGTATTTGTTTAAAATATCAATTACTTGATATTTTAACTTTTATTCCTCTGTTTGCCTGCAAGCTCATGTTCATGTGCAAAATTTTGTTCGCTGTTGCTTTATCCAAGTTTATGAATTTCAATCCTGCCTGATTGTTTGAACCCAATCTTACAACTTCCGCTTCAACATTTGCGGAAATGTCGTTATAGGTTAAATTAACCGATAGTTTTTCATTGAGTTTCAAAGAACCGTCATGAAGAACGAGCAAACCGCCTCTTGAAATATCTTTTACTGATATAATTCGTGGCGTTCCGGTTGCTTTTTTATCGGAAACCTGTACAAATCCATCATTATCGGCAACCTCAAAACGTATAAATTCACGTTTATTGGGCAGGTATGTAGATTTATCGATTTCTTCAAAATCAGGGGTTGTTGTTACATATTGAATTTTATTATCTTTATAAGTTAATCTAAAGAAACTGTTTTCCGTATCGGGAGCTGATACAACGTTATTTGGGGTATATGTAACACTCGGAGCTTTTGTATATTGATTTATTTTATCTCCCATATTCAAATAAAACGAACCTGTTTTTTTCGTGTAAAATTGCGATGTTACGGGAATATCGAAAATATTTGCGATATTACGTTGATAATCGTTATCAATAATGTTTAACCATCTGTAATCATCACTTATCGGATGACCTCCGGAAGTTGCTTCTCTGTTTCCGTTTCTAAATTCTGCATAATCGGTAATGAATGTATCAATTGATTTCAAGTTCAAATCTTTTGTATCAATATAAGCATTATCCGTGTATAATTTTTCAAAAGTCAAACCTCTGTTGTCGTTCGGGGCATTTTCGCCGGAATTTAAAGAAATCGATACATTTTCCGCTTTTGCAACCGTTTCTTTAAAAGCATTCGGGTTTTTAAATTCTTTTTTCGGACTGACGACCGGATTTTGCAAATTATAATCACGAGAATTAACATCCCCGCCTGCGGCAATAACATCCGCTTTTGATACCCCTTGAACATCAAATGTCAATGCCGTTCCTTCGCCAACGGTATTAAATCCTGATGCTTTTAAGTCTTTTGTTGCATTTTCATCGGTAATATCGTTTGCGTATGTTCTGTTTTCTTTCGAATTAAAACCTTTCGGATTTTCTTTTGTTGAAACAACGGAACTCGGTGCGTCATAAGCATGAGCTATAATATTATCCGCTCTTAATATTACATCGGGCGAAGTATCATCACTGCCTTTTACATAAGCATTATAAATATTTAAAGTCGAATTATTGCCGATAACTTTTAATTCAAGTTTATCCGGTGTTACATCACCGTCATCAAAAGAAATTCCGTCATGAGGATATAAAATATCATCACTTGTTGTTATACTTGAAATTTTGCCCAAATCATAAATTGTCAGATTTTGACCTTTTGAGGTTATTTTTAATTTATCACCTGCCGTAATTTCTCTGATTTCGGCATCACCGTCCAATGTAAAATCTAAAGTTCCTCGTTTTGATATTAACTGCCAAATTGTATCTTTTGCACCGAGTCCTGAAATATTCAGGTCATTTTCAGCCATTGCACTTATTGAACCGCCGTCAAGCTGATTATATGTCAGTTTCTTTGATGAAGAACCTATATTATCACTTGCTATAATTGATATATTCTTACCTGTTATATTTGCTTTTGAATTATCGTTTGAGGCATTCAAAACGGAATATCCGTGGTAATATTCTTCACTGTCCGGAGCGGGAGAAACATCGGCTTGTTTCCAATCGGAAGCCGTTATCATTACGTTACCGTCCGTTGTAATACTTTCAATATTTAAGTTTGAGTCTTTTGCCCTGAGATTAAATAACTCATTGTCGATAGCATTTGCAATTACACTGCCCGCAACTTTAACGTTTATTGCTTCTGTATAATCTCTTGTCGAAGCATTTACGCCAAATCCTGATTTTTTACCTGTTAAAGCGTGCGTATCCGAACCGACATTACCGTTTTGGATATCAAACGACAAATTACCGTTTGTACTGATTAATGTTTTATAGGCTTTATCAATATTGCCCAAATCATGGTTTTGATTATTTCCGACCGTTCCGCCGTCAACAATTCCGTTTAAAATATTACCGTTAATCTGATTAATAATAACGTTTCCTTTTTCGGTCGAAATATAATTATCGTTATCACTTTCGTATTCACCTATCACGAGATCGGAATTTTCAACAGAAACAGTTATATTACCTTTTTCATTTTCGATTTTACCTTCAACTTTAATATCTTGCGAACCTTCGTTTGATACCGAGATATCTCCGTTTTCATTTTTTATGATACCTGTTGTTGCAATTTTAACACCGCTATCGCTGTTTGTATTTTCGACAATCGTATTACCTTTTTTATTGAAAATAGAGCCTAAAACGGAGAGCAAGCCTTTACCCGAATTTGAAATTTTTACGTTATCTTCCGAGGTTTTCGAATTGTTTGAAATTTCTGCACCTTCTGCAATCATAACCCCGCCCGATGTATTTGTAATTTCTGTTTTACTCGCAGTTCCGGAAGCGTTTACTTTTGCATTTTCGGTAAATGAAATACCGCCTTCACCGTTATTTGTCATTGTAATATTACCGTTATTTGCGTTTACGGAATTATTTACGAGCAATTCACCGGCTTTATTTGTTAAATTGATATTTCCTATTTCGTTTTCAATTACACCTGAAATTTCCGTTCCGTCTGCACCGTCGTTTACAACGGATGTATTACCGTTTTTATTTGTAATCAAACCTGTATTAGTCAAATTCAATTTACCGTTTTTATTTGATATCGTAATATCACCTGTTTCATTTTTAATAATTGAAGTTATTGTTGTATTCGTTCCGTTGTTTGTTATGTTCAAATCACCGTTTGCAACATTAATAACGCCGTTAACATTTACATCGGAAGCGGTATTAACAATATCAACATCTCCGATGGCATCAATTGTTGCAATCGTATCTCCGAATTTATCCGTTTTTTTACTAACGGTTACACCTTCTTGGGCGACAACGGAAAGTTTTGATATTCCGTCATTTTCATTGTTTTTATTTTTTCCGTTAAATATAGAACCGACAATATCAAGGACACCTGTTGAAGTTATCTTCGTTGTTGCCGTTTTCTTTCCGCTGACAGTTTCAGCATTACCGGTTGCTTGATTTTCTACCGTAATTGTTGACGGAACGGTTGAATTATTAACGGTAGCAACACCGTTCATTCTGTTATTTTCCAATGAATTAACAACTAATTTTGCTGATGTTTTGTTGTCAATTGCCACATTCGCATAACCGTTTGTATAATATATTTTTCCGCTGCCGTCGACAGAGCCTGTCAGTTTAACACTTCCGCCCTCCTGTTTTGTATTAAACAACAATATTTCTTTATTTTTACTGTCATACAATGCTTTTATGTTATTCGTTTCATTCAAATATGCCGATTTATTACCGTTCGCCAAATCAATCATATTCTTTTCTCCCGTTGTCGGGTCAACAACAAGATTTGTAAGCATATCATCGGTTATTGTAAGACTTCTGTTTGCATACCCCGCTTTTATATTACCGTCAACGGTTATAACTTTTGCAATAATATCAACATTTTGACCCGCCAAAATTTGGTCATCGGCTTGCAAAATTAATGTTGAACCGGGTGCGTTATAATAAATATTTCCCTGCGAAGCAATGACACTTACCAAACCGTTCGATGTTGTATCGGATTTAATTTTGCCGTAAAACTTAATATCACCGCTGTCGTTAAACACTTCAAATTTATTTGGAGCATTTACATAACCGTTAAAAATTATATCGGAAGCAATTGCACTTTTGGCATCCGGATTTGAATTATCATAATAATTATTGATAATGATATTATTAATATCCGATGTTGCTATATTATCATCACTCTTATAATGAACACCCGATTCCTGTGTGTTCTTAAACGCTTCATTAACGGCATATTGAGAGTTCATATAATCGGAATAATCGGTTCCGTTTATATACAGTCCGGAAGAACCTGCAACTGCCAAATCAACGGTTTTGAAAATCAAATCCTTGTTTGAGTAATTATCAACCTTCAAGTTTGGAGAAAATGTTTTAAAATTACCCGTTCCGGAAATATCGGTATTTTGGATACCGTTTAATTCAATTTTATACGGTTGTATCAATAAATTATCAAATTCAACCGTACCTTTACTAATAGTGTAACCGTTTAAGGGATTTTCATCCAAATTTGAAATTTTCTTATTATTTTCGGTAACTTGTTTATTATAATAAGTTATTTGATTTCCTATACTTTTTTGATAATTTTCGAGCTGAGTTTTACATTTTGTTAAAGAGTCTATTGAGCTGCTAACATCGGACTTTAATTGAGCTAA
Source organism: uncultured Muribaculaceae bacterium (assembly GCA_964531015.1). Taxonomy (GTDB): domain Bacteria; phylum Cyanobacteriota; class Vampirovibrionia; order Gastranaerophilales; family Gastranaerophilaceae; genus Avigastranaerophilus. Next base: position 16,853 of record CAZHCP010000014.1, on the reverse strand, counting down.
AGCCTCATCTGATGAAATAATTATTTTACCGTCATACACGTTAGCATCTACATAATCAAGTTCGGTAACTTTACTTTTTTCGCCTGCAACAGTGTCTGCGAAATTTTTAACCTGACCGTCAGTCAATTTAACTTCAGCTTGTGTTACGTTTCCGTTTGCATCTTTTTGTTCTTCCGTAACAACAAAATTTTCCAAAAATGTTTTAAAATCACCATCCGAATATTCATTGTTGATTCTGTTATAAACATCTTCCGATATTTTATTAGGATTTTTTGAAGCATCTTCACTCGACGCTAAAACCACATTTTGCTTAATATTAGCTTGAATAGTGTTTGCCGCTTCTGTTTCCGTAATTGTTGACGATACTTTATTTAAGGAGCTTTGTAAATTTTTAAGTGAATTAAGAGTATCATTATAATTTTTAATTTCATCATCGCAAGCGTTTTTCTCAGCGGAAAGTTGTGTAACTTTTTCGGTTAATTCATCTATTTGAGCTTGCAGTGCTGCCTTTGCTTCAGCAGTTAGTGTTTCGCTTGAATAAGTACCCGCTTCCGAAACGGAATATTCGGAATTTGAGAAACCTTCTAATTGCGAAGTTACAATATTCCCGTCTTTATCAATCAGCATATATCTTCTTGCATTTTTTCCCGCAACAATTTCGCCGTTGAGTTTTAAGGAATTTTCAATACTTTGCGTAATACTTTGTGATTTACTTTCTTTTTTAATCGGAATACCAAATAACATTCTGCTGACTTTTTTTGTATGATTATTCGCATTTAATATATTTGAACCTGCCGTATAATTAACAATTACATCTTTCGCCGAAGTGATACTTGCATTTGCATCAACCTGAAGATTATTCTTTACGTTATATGCTAAACCGCCTTGTGCCTCGCCTGTTGCAATTGCTGCTTCAACTGAAACTTTTGACGACTGAGTTAAATTATTTATTGAATTATTTTTCATAAAATCAATTTCAACGGAATTTCCGCCATTCAACTTACCTTTATTTATAATGTTATTATTTACATTCAAAGTTAAAGTTGCATTACCGATAGGGTCACGACCGCCGACGTGGTGAACTTCGATATCAACGTAAGATTTCAGTGTATTTTTAGAATCTTGTGAAATTTTAAGATTATTTGCAGTCAATGTTGAACCCGACGAAATATTCAAATTGTTATTGTTATCCACCGTTAAAAAAGAGTCGGCATTTTCTTTTGCAAGAAAACCTTTTGCAACTGAAGTTACACCCTGCGTATAATTACTTGATGTAGAAATATCAATTTCCATTTTATCGTTAGCCGTCAAATTTGAATTCAGAATATCAATTTGACTTGTCTGCGTAACTTTGTTGTCAATTGTCGCTTTATCCTTATCAATTCCGACGGATTTAACAATTTTATATATGGTTTCTTTATCTCCGACATTGCCCAAATCGGAGTTAACTTCAATTTTTATTGTATCGGCAAGTATGTCGGATGAATCAGAAACCGTAATAAACGAATTTGCTGTAATATTATTTTCTAACTGTCCGCCGGTAAATTCAACAAGTCCTATGGATTCGGAGCTTTTCTGCATTGTTGATTTATTTATATTATTCAAAGCGACATTTACCGCTCCTTCGGACTTGATTTTTGCACCCGTTAAATTAATATAATTACCGGAAGAAAGTGTGTTAGATGAAACTTCTTCCGAAATTGCATCCAATACAACGGATTTTGAACCTAATATCGACTCTACTTTATTGTTCCCGGTTGAATTGACGGATAATGAATTTTGATAATTTTCTTCTGACATGTCTGCCGTTATATTTACATTGGAATTTCCTTTTGTTTCCGTATCAAACTTATAACTGCTGACGGATACAAGACCGTAAGAATCCGCTTCAAGAGTATTATATGCGTATTTATCAACCGTGTTTGTTATTTCGACTTTATCGGCAGAAACCTTGCCTCCAAAATCAACGGTTGAAGACGAATTAATAACGGAGTCTGATTTATTTGCACTTCCGCTCACCAAGGAAATTTTAAATTTCGACATTTCGGTTTGAGTTTTGGATTTATCATTTAATTTAACATCAAAAGTATTTTTAACTTTATGTTCACCGCCGACTTTTATATTATTTGACCCGCTTACTTGTGAATTTAACTGTAAAATATCCAATTCAACGCCGGTAGCAGAGGCGGAGGCAGAAGTAACTTTCGCCGTTTTATCAGCCATTGAAGTTATAGAAATTGAATTTGCCTCATGCAACTTTGCGTTTGATTTTGCATTTGTACTTGAATTAACATTTGCGTTGAGGATTGTAGATGAAGCATTTGCCAATGAAAGACCGGTATTTTTAGCCTTAACTTCCGCCGTTACGGTCGTTGCATTTGAGTTATTTTTATTTGAAACTCCGGATTTTATATTCGTTTTTTCGGTTGATACCGTAAGTGATTCATTATCAATACCCGAAGTAAATTCCGATGATACATTTGCTCCGCAATCAGAAACATTAATGCCGGCGAAGGATATTGTTCCCAAATTCATTGTGGTTGTTGCATTAACTCCGCCCGATTGTGAAATTATATTCAACGTTTTTGCGACTTTAACGATTCCCGTTGCGTCTATTAAAGCACTTGTAACGACACTTGATTTCGCTCTGTTAACGATTGTAGAGAAAGTTCCGCCACCGATACTTATTGATTTTAATTCGGATTTTAACGTACTTGTATTATCGGCAATAATATCAATATTTTGGGCATTAACAGTCGCTTTGTTTGTGATTTTTGACGTTACTTTATTGTTTGTATCGGAAATCGCAATTGATATATTTCCCGACAATCCGCTGATTGAGCCGGCAATAACATTTACATCCATATTATCCGAAGATGTCGCATTCAAGTTTATTTTATCGGCAAGAATATCGGTATTTGAAATAATTGCCTCGGTTACGGCACTGTTTCTCGTATATCCTACATTTCCCGCTATACCTTTTATTCCTGCCGTTGAAGCAATCGAATCAATATCAACGTTAATTCCTGATTTTGCACTTACGGAAACATTCGGTTTATAATTAATACCTGTTTCATCATTAACTTCACCTATTTTTCCGCCCGAAATATTTGCAGAGGTATTATATTTCATATCGGTAACAAGAACGGAAGCACCTGCCGCGGTTGAACCTGCACCGCCGACAATATTGGTAAGTTTTAAAGCACCGTCCTTACCCGAGCCTTTTACTTCATTTACCGCTTTTACGGTTAAATTGTTTGTGTTGACGTTAGCATTTACGTTTGATACGGTACCTCGTTTGTTGTTTGAAGTTCCTGTCAGAGAATAAGCATTTTTTATATTTTGCTCTTTTTTGGACGTATTACCGTTTGAGTCGGTAACTTCTTTTGAATATGTAATATCCGAAACATTTTTATTATAATTTTCATTTGCTTTATTAATCGTTCCTGAAATATTCGCATTTTTTAATTCATCACCCGAAGCCGAATGAGTATCAATTTTAGAACCTATGGAATTAATAATTACGTTACCCGCTATACCCGTAAGTCCGACCGATGCACTTATAAATTGAGAATCGGAATACATTTTCGTTAATGAATCAATAAGTACGGAATCAGCCGTAATTTTTCCGTTTGTTCCGCTTAAAAGTTCGGATTTGACGGAATTATTTAATACATTAACATTTATACTTGCCCCTATTGCACTTCCGGCAGAACCCGTAAGCGAACCCATTTTGTTGTTTAGCGTTAATTCATCACCCGATAAAATTTGCAGTGTTTTCGCATTCATTATTTTATTTTTTGTATCAATATATGAATACATATTATTTTCCAAAACATTTATTATCGAATTTGCGTTTACCGCAGTTGTTCCGGAACCGACAAAACCCATATTGTAATTATTCAAAGTTTCACTTGCGGAAGCCGAAACAATAACATCTTCCGCCGATGTTGTTTTCGTATTGTCAATATACGCATTTAAGTTATTTGTAAAAACATTCACCAACGAATTTGATGATATACCCGCTCCGATACCGTTCAAGTTTGCATTAAAACCGTTGCTTGTTATATATGTATCTTGAAGTGCGTTAACGTTAATATCACCGCCGCCAATTGAAGAAGCGGAAATATAAGACTCAACATTATTTTTAATAACATTTGTCAATGAATTAACGATTGTGCCTGCCCCGATTCCGTTTGCACCGCCACTTGAAAGAATACTAAACATATTTAAAGTTGAAGTCGCATTTACTTCCGTTGATTTTGCATTTTCAAGCGAAGAATTATTAATATAAGAAGAAAGGTCGTTATCAAAAACATTTGTCATCGCATAACCGCCGACGGCAGCACCGATACCGTTACCCGTAACCCCGAGAATGACAGAGGTATTATCAATTGTATTTGAGGCTTTAACTGCGGTTTTAACCGAGTTTCCTACTATTGAAACATCATCAACGGAAGCTCTTGTTTTTCCGATAAATACGTTTGTTATCGGAACAACATTGACACTTGCACCGATTCCGTTTATTGACCCCGCTACAACACCGTCTGTTATGTTAATTTTATTATCCGCAATAACATTGACGGTTGAAGCATTTTTTATTGACGTACCTTTTATATCCGCTAACACATCATTTGAAACGGTATTCGTATTTATTACGGGGAGAACCGAAGCTCCCGTTGCCGTTCCTGCTGCCGAGAATACAACCGTATTCAAATTCAGTGTATCGTTTGCGTTCAAATCAACACTTCCGTAAATTTCGGAATCCGTAATGTCGGCTTTTGTTTCACCGGAATAAACATTTACAACACCTGTCGGTGCAACGGAAGCAAACTCGGAAACCGCACCGCTCATAATCGCATCATAAGTCGTCATTAAAGAAGTTGATTTCAAATTTAAACCGTTTTTCGATGTAACACTTGCATTTCTTACATAAGAATCCGTTTCCGAAATTACGTTATTGTTTACAATTACAACAGGTACTCCGGCAACTCCCGAACCTGCAATGTTTAAAACGGATACGAGCGGAATTTTATCACTTGCCGATAAATCATCAACTTCAATATCATCGTTGTTTTTTAACAGTTTGTTTAATCCGCTTGTTTGATTTTTATTTTTATCGTTAAATGAATTGCCGGCCGTAATATTAACCGTATTATCGGATTGTACCGTTGTGTCTTTTATGCCCGAAGTAACCTCCGATGCCATTGTATTTGAAACGACAATCGAACTTACCGCAGCAACACCCGAAGCGGCAACTGAAGCAATATTTGCCTGATAATTTCCGGCCGAAGAAGCTCCGATATTAATATTACCCGAGGTATTTATTTGTCCTTCTTTTGTATCAACATTGTTTTCTTTCGTTGTTGTAATTTTATCGGGAGTTTTTCCGACAACCGCATTAACTTTATTATTTAATACATTAATATTTTCAATTGCTCCGACCGCCGCACTGCCTACTGCCGAAACCTCTAATTCGAATGCTTGAACATCCGCATTGTCGCTTGCATTTACATTAATATTCCCGGAAGGAAGCGTTGTAACGGAAGTTTTTTCAGCAAGGGGATTTATTTCAACACCTTTTTCAATATAAGCATTTGTTTCATTCAACACAATATTTGAATTTAATGCACCGTTTACCGCTCCGCTACCTGCAGCACCGACAACAAACGTTAATGTCTTGTAATCCTGAGTTGACGTTGCATTGACATTTATATTTCCTGCTTTCTTAATTTTAGCACCGCTTTTTATACCGGAATTGACTTTTGATGTGTTTACATTTGTAAATATATTACCGCCAACAGCAGCCGTAGAACCTGCCGAAACATTACCGATAACCGCAGCCGCACTCGTTGCGTTTGAAGCAAGAACATCAATTGTTGAAGCCGTGTTAATTTGCGTATTTGAGCCGATGTATGAATTTATATTGTTTGCAACAACTTTCGATAATATAGAACCTGAAATGCCTGCAGTTGAAGAACCCGCAACATCAAAAGTTATATCCCAAGTATCAAATCTTGTATCGGTTGAAACATCATAATTACCGTTTTTAACATCTTTTACAATATCATTTATCGTAATCGAACCCGCTTTATCCGTACCGAATATATTTGAAGCGGAAGCGGAAACGTCAATATCGCCGCCGTTTGTAATTACGGCATTATCAATATAAGATAAAACATCTTTCACGTACGTATCCGTAATAATCGAACCTGCAAGCCCGACCGTTCCGCTTGTCGCAACTCCGAGAGTACCGCCTCTTGAACGTGAAGTCGTGTTGTCGACTGCTGAAACCTCTATTCCTGATGAGGATATGTTTGCATAATCAATATATGCTTTTGTTGTGTTATTTACGACATTTACACCAACGTTTGCGGCAGCCGCTGCAGTTCCTGCTACCGTTACGGCAACCGTTGCGGGAAGCAAATCGATATTTTCGGTTGAAGTTGCACTTACCGTAGTTTTTCCGCCTGCCGTAATATCGGAAATGTTTGTTTTATCCGTCGGGTTATTTTTCAAAAGTTCGTTATCATTTTCAATACTTGCGATATTTTTTGTTAAAAGCGTGTTTGACAATACATTTGCACCGATTGCAACTCCGTTTCCCGCAGAAACCGCTCCGACAGCCGTAACACCGAATATATCCGCATTATAATCTGATAATACGTTAACATTTGTTTTAGCTTCAATTGTTGATTTTTTAATTATTGAAGAAATTTCACTTTGTATAACATTAGCGATTCCGTTTGCGTCAACGGTTGAACCGTTAGATTGAATGCCCATATTTACTGCAATAAAATTCAGGTCGTCTTTGTTATATGCTTTAACATCAACGGTATTTGCCGTTTTAATTTCCGAATTTTCAATGCCCGAATATATATTATTATCCAAAACATTAACAACAACACCGGCTCCGACTCCTGCTCCTTTCGGAGAAGCGGAAAATCCGAGCGAACCGGCACTGCTCCAATTTTTATGACCTGAGTTTGCAACAACCGAAACATCATCGTTTGTAGAAATTAAAGAATTTGAAATTTGAGCCGCAATTTCATTTTCGATGACATTTGTCGACATTTCACCCGTAAATGAATATGAGTTTTTTCCTCCTGCAATTACGGAGCCCGCAATCGCAACATCTATAATATTTTCGGTTTTCTCATTTTTATCTTTATTTGAAGCCACACTGACTTTTTTTGCGTTGTTTATTTCCGAATTATCAATTTTTGATTTAGTTGTTTTCTTAACAATATTAATATTACCCGACATGCCTGCACCGACCGCCATTGAATTTGCACTTGCAATATTCAAATTCATTGCACCCGCACCTTTATAAGAAGTCGAATGATTTTCGGCATTAACGTCGATATTTACCGTGTTTACATCTTTATTAATATTTTTAACGGTAGAATTGTTAATTTCGGAAACAACCGAATTTGTAAGAAGGTCTGCATTAAAAGAACCGCCGATTGCGGAAGAAAGTTTTGTATCATTCAGGTCGTTTTTTGAAATTCCGACACCGATTGCAACCTGTACATTATCGTTATTTTCTTCGGATAAAACATTCAGATTATTCTTATCTCCGCTAAATTCGATATCGGAAGAATAAATACCCGCCGTTGTGATATTAGAATTTTCAATCAGGTTAACGGCAGCACCGGCACCGACCGTAGCCGCCATTGAAACACCGCCGCCGATATTTAAAGAAGAAGTTTTTTGTGTTGCATTAACATTTACGTTTTCACCTGCCGTAATTGTTGTTTTTGGAGCATTTTTAACGGTATCGTCACCGATTTTTGCGGTAACTTTTGAATTGTTAATTTGAGTGTTTACAGAACCTGCGATTGCAACGGACAAATTTTTGCCCGTTGTGTTTTTGCTGTCTTTACCGCCGATACCGGAACCTGATGATGATGACGAGGAAGAAGAATTTAAGTTATCGGTTACTTTGACTACATTACCGTTACCGTCTTTTAATACTTCACCCGTTTTCGGGTCATAATATTGACCGTTCAAATCGGTTTTATATTCAACTCCTTTATAAGTCAGTATCGGATTACCTTTATCGTCAAGTTTATCGGTTGTAACGGGCGAATCTTCCGAAGAATCGGTTGCACCCGTAATTTTTGAAATAACACCTTGTGCCTTCGTCAAATAACCTTCCGACTTATGTTTTAATTTATCTTTTGTCTTATCAATAAAACCGGGTTCTTTTTTCATATCCGCTCCGCCGGCAAAAGCCCCGGCAACGGCAATATTTAATGACTGCGTTTTTGAATTTGCAAGAACATTTAAAGATTTCGCAAGTGTGATTGTTGCCCCGTTGTTGATAAAAGCATTAACTTCACGTGCAAATTCGCTTACATTAACCGAAGCTCCGACAGCGACTCCCGACGAACCGTTTTTACTTGAAGAAGCACCTGTTTGTGCTTGCCTTGCAAGAGCCCCTGTTATCATCATGTTTGAAATACCGTCATTTATTTCTTCGGCACTATTTAATTTTGCAAGTCCGTTTCCGGTAATTACGCTTGTTGAAGTAAGGTCACTTTCATCAAAACCGAGTTCCGTATCTATACCGATATTTACATCGGTTTCAGTGAATTTTTTAATTTCACCAATGTTTAAATCTTCTTCGAGTCCGACTTCAAAACGTTCCGAATCCAAGTCTTCAAACGGATTTTTATTAAGTTGTTCAAGTGCCGACGGAACTTTTGAAATTTTTGCTTTTCCTGCAACAACATTCAAATTTTTTGCATTAATTGTCGAACTTCCGACTAAAGCATTTGTTTTTCCTTTTACTTCCTGAACAACGGTAGTTCCCGAGATGGAAACACCTTTGTCATTACCTGCTTTTGAACCCGTGAGTGCAATAGTCAAAAAATCCTGTTCGTTTGCCGAATTAACATCAACATCGCCGTTTGCCGATATAACGACATTATCCCCTATTTCGGCAACGGCATTACTGTCCGTACTTTCAACAATAACCGTTCCGCCGATACCGTTTCCGCCCGAGTTATCACCTGCAATGCTCCATAATTTTGAAATTTGACCCGCAGCATTAAATTGAACAACATTATTTGCAGCATTCACGATTAAATTATTACATTGCAAATCGGCATAATGTCCTACTTTTGCGGTTGTATTGTTTAAAATATCGGATACGGTAACGGAAGCGGAAATACCCAATGTACCCGCATTTTTAGCTCTTGCTTCCGACCAATTGTTAAAAAATCCTTTTGCTCCCAATGTTGAAAGACCTGCATTATCTATCCCGACCATAAGGTTTTTTATGTCATAAACGGTTTCATCTGCGGGGGATTTTAATTGTTCCGTAAGCGTTCTGAAATCCCAATCGGAATTAAAATCAAAAGAATTTGTATTTTCAACCGTTTCGGAAAACATATCTTTTGTATCGGTAAGCGTTTGAAGGAAATTCAATCCGAGTGTAAAGGTTGCATCATTCATCGGCTGTTCCGTCGTTGCATTAACGTTTATGTCATTACCCGCTTTGATTTTTGCATTTATGACATTTCCGTTTTGGTCTTTTTCACCGTTTTCTATAATTGCCGAGGAATTATTTTTTTGATTATTTACGATAACGCTTACACTTCCTGATGAAGAGAATTTTTCTGAAGATGTATTGCCGGTTTCGGGAAGTTCTATTTTGCCGGTTGCATTATTAACGTTCATATCAACAATTGTCGAATTGACATTTACGTCATGCCCCGTGTTGATTTTTGCATTTTTTCCTATTTGGGCGGTTGAGTTGACATCCGAATTATTTACGACCAAAGCAACGCTTGCCGACGGCAATTTTGAATTAACATCCGCAACGGTATCGAGTCCTTCCTGAATACCGCTGATTTTACCCGCTATAATCCCCGTAACTTTTTTGGCGACTTTCCCGACGAGTGAACCTTTTGCGGCAGTCTTGCCTGCTTCTTTTACCTCGGTATTTGAAGATGTATAAGCAACATGCATATTTTGTGCGTTTACGTTTACATCTCCTGCTTTGCCGGAAATAACATTGCCGTTTTTATCCGTTTTACCCGCAGTTACGTTGCCGTCTAACTGTGCGGAAGTATTTATTTCCGTATCTTTTAAAGTGACGGCAACCGCAATTCCCGAATTTTTTGAATTGTCGGAAGGTTTTATAACATTGGCAACCGAATTTAAAACAATCTGGTCGCTTGTATAGTTGGAAGCAGTAACATTAACATCATTACCCGCTTTAATCGTTGCACCTTTTTGCACTTCCGCTTGAGTATCGGCTTGTGTAACGGCTTGCAAAAAAGAAACCTGAACGCTCGGTGCATTTATTATTTCTCCCGCCGTAACATCCGCAGTCGATGTCGGATTTTTTATTTTAACGTTTAGCGAATTTTTTGAAGAAGCAAGAATATCAACATCTTCACCGGCAATAAGGTTTGCGGTTTCTTCAACAATAACGCTTGAACCTGTTTTTGTACCCAAATAATAAAAGCCTTCGGAAGTTGTATCCAATTTCGGATTTTTTAAAGATGTAAGTTTTATTGCCGTTTCGGCAACCGCCAAAGATTTTACATCAACATTATTATCCGCATACAAAGTTGAATTTTTACCGATTGTAACGCTCGCATTTGCCCTTGAGCCTTCAAAATCTTCAAAAGTTGCATTACTTGAAACCAAATTATCAAGTAAAGTATCCATAACGGTACTTCCCGCAGCTTCCGCTACCGTATTAACCATTCTGTCAAACAAAGAAGAACCTTTTTCCGCAGTATACGAAACTTTGCTTACGGCATTAACATCAACATTTTTGCCTGCCAACACGGCATTATTTACGTTAACCTTTGCTGCATTTTGTTCGTTAAAAGCCGATGAATCCGTTGCATCAACTTCATTTTGAGTACTCAATATATCATTATAAGCACTTTCAACATCGGAAAGGCTTAAACCGAGTTTATTCAACGCACTTTCGCTTTTCATTGCCAATTTATAAACGGGGTCATCTTCCGTTGATGAGTCATCTTTTACATATTCAAAAAGCTCGTCAATCGCATAAGTAATACCCTTAACCGTAATACTGTCAGGTGTTGCAAGTTCCGCCTCTTTTATTGACTGTGCTTTAATGATGATATTTCCGTTTACATCCTGCGAAAAACCGGAACCGGTTTCTATATTATTTGTAACCAAAGAGTCAAACAGATTGTTTGCCTGCCTGATTGTTTGCATTTTTATTTGTTTATCTGTCGGCACACCGGCAAAAATTCCTGCTTTTTTAAAACCGTCAAGAGCTTCTTCTTCAAAAGGTTTTTCATCGTTCGTAATGTTGCTGTCCGTTTGCGAAGAACCGACATAAATATTTTTACCGATTAATTCAACCGAATCTTGTGCAAAAATTTTACCCAAAATACGGATATCACCTTTTTGGTCTGTTTCTTTCAATAATTTTAAATTTATTTCATCACTAATGCCCGGGATTGTTATGTTTGAAGATGAAATACCCAGTTCACCCGCTGCGGAATTTAAAACATCTCTTCCCATATAATATCCGGTGTATTTCAAATAACTTGTAACATTCGGAGAAATTGTGGTTAAAGAACCTACGTTTAACACACCCGACGCACCGACTACCATTCCGTTGGGAGATACAAAAACGGCATGTCCGTTGGTAAAAGCTCCGTTTGCATTAAGCGTATTCAAAATCCCGTTTATGTAAATACGATTGTCAACCAAATTGACAAATTTTGATATATTTTTACCCTCTTTTGAAAATATAAGATTTGCAACATCATCTTTTGACAAACGGAAATTGTTATAATGTCTGAACCCGGTATCAGCGTTCACTTTTGAAGGTGTAATATTAAATTCGTTGCCGTTCGGACTTACTCCGGTTATATTTGACGTTGAACCATAAACCGGAACGGTTATTGCCTCTTGCGATACAATTGATAAAACCATCATTAAGCCTAAAATATTTATTTTTCCGTTTGATTTTTGCATATAAATTCCTACTCCGAATATTACAATTTGTCTTATAATTTTAAAACTTAATCGTTTGTTTTACATTAAAAAAACTTAAAATATTACAAAAAATTTATACAACTTAAAAAACATTTACAATCACTGTTCACAAGGGTTTTCACATAATAAAATAATCTTAAATTGTTGCTTATTTTAAGGAAATTCCAATGAAAAAGATATCTTACAAATATATGTTTCTCGCATTACTGTTTGCAGTGTCGGCGTTTTTTGAAACAGGCGGAATTGCAAATGCGGCGAATGTTCCCACTAATATTGATTTCGGCGGAATGATTAACAATCACGATATGATGATGTTACGTGAAAAACAAAGATGGCAGAATGAAAATATTGATGTTGATAATTTAAACAAAAAACAAAACGATTTTGACGAAAAAGTTATTAACGGCGACAGCGGAAATTCTATTGCTCCGAAAAATGAAACTTTGGAAAAAGTTTTTGATAAAAACAGCGACAAACAAATAAAACAACAAATTAAAGAACGGGAAAATCAAAAAAAGAAATCACGTTGGTTTAAAAAAAAATCAAAACAAACCGTAAAAACAATTGAAACAGAAATTGAAGATACCGAACAAAACGAGAATTACGAAGTCCCAAAAGCAAGTTTTATTGACGGAAAAGTTTATATAAAATCCGTAAGGGTTACATATTCAAAAATATTGTCCGACGAAGAAATACAAAATTTCGTTAATCCGATTATTGATAAGTACATAACTTTTAACGATTTACAAGAAGTTGTCGATAACATAAATTATCACTATGCAACAAACGGCTATGTAACGGCAAAAGCATATATTCCGCCGCAAACGTTGGAAAACAACACGGTCAGAATTTCCCTGCTTGAAGGAACGGTCGGTCAACTCACGATTTCAAACAATAAATACACAAGCTCCGCTTTCATAAAAAAACGTCTTTCCGCTAAAGAAGGAAAAGTTTTTGAAATTGTCGAACTTGAAAAAGATATCGTAGAATTCAATCATTACAATCAGGGCATAAGATTAAACGCAAACCTGAAAAAGGGAAAATATGAAGGTACAACCGATGTCGATATCGTTGCAGAAGAAAAATTCCCGTTTCACGTTACCGGTTTTATGGATAATGCCGGAAGAAAAACAATCGGTGAATTAAGAGGCGGTTTAATGCTTTCAGCAGACAGCCTTTTTAAACAAAGAGATAAATTAATAATCGGTTCTTATGCAAGCAGTCACTCAATTACGCCTTTTGCGGATTACAACATACCCGTAAACAAGAAAGACGGCAGAGTCGGTTTTACGTTCAGTACAAGTTATTCCGAAATTTCAGACGGTCCTTATGAAATTTTTGATATCAGCAGCCGTTCTTACAACTACGCTTTGTACTATCTGCACCCTCTAATAAGAACTCCGAAATTTGAATTGACAAGCTACACCGCAGCAAATTACAAAGAAGGCTCAACCTCTTTCGGTGATTACAGACTTAATACCGATCAAATTTCAAGTTTGGAAACGGCACTTAATGCAAGATATGACACAAAAAAAGGTATATGGTACGCAACACAGGGTGTATATCAGGCATTTCCTCTTTTTGACGATAATTCAAAATATTTTAAATACACGGGAAGTTTACTCAGATTGCACGACTTCGGGCATGGAATCGTCGGACAATTCAGAGGAATGTACCAATTTTCACCGAATGACCGAATGCCGTATATTGACCAATTTCAAGCAGGCGGTATAGCCACGGTCAGAGGGTATTCGGAAGGCTTGTTAATCGGACGTTCGGGTTATATTTTGAGTGCGGAAATGATGTTCCCGATTTTACCTCAAAACATAACAATTAAGAAGAACGAAGAAAAGAAGCAAATCCCGTTTTTGGGTCGTTTTGTAAAGGGTATTGCTTTTGTAGACCATGCCGGAATTTATCCGTTTAAAGGAGAAGGTCCGGGGGCAAGGAGCTATACAAAAGACGATTATATGATAAGTACGGGTTGCGGTTTAAAAATCAACTTACCGGGCGATGCTTCGGCAAGATTATATTGGGGCTATCCTCTTATGCACAACGATAACGAACAATACGTAAGAAAGCCTCGTTTCAGTTTTGAAATTTCGCTGACTCCCGATTTTGATAAAATTTTAACATGGAAACGAAACAAACAGGCAAAAGAAGATTTGTAATAACCGGTAAAAAAACGATATATTTATTTTAGTATTTCCATTTATTTCTTTGCCGGCGAATATTGGCAAAAGTGTTTTTTCAATTTATTTTTCGGTATCAAATACTTTAAATTTTTTTGAATATGTTTAACTTGAATTTTCAGTGTTTGCCGTTACATCTGATTGCAAATATATTGTTTTTTGAATTTTATAAACTTTTATTTTGATTATTTCTTATGTATAAAAACCTGAGAAACGAACAAAAAAAGAGGCAAAAACTGCCTCTTTTTTTGTTTTTAAATTTATAATTACAGAATGTTTGATGTAACCGTGAAGTGGAAACGACAAGTTTTTCTGTCCATGCTTCCTGCATAATCCATAAGTCGTTTTCCGATAGGGAAGCCCCAATACATGTTTGCCGAAATATATTTCGTAAGTTTTACTACAATACCGGGACCGGCACTCATCAGGTAATCCGCACTGCCGTCGATAAATCTGTCACCGTACCAGCCGAAATCATAAAATCCCGCAAGCTGTATGCTGTCGCTGATAAATCCGTATCTTTCGGGTAATAATGCTTTCAAGCCCGGAATCGGAAATCTGTATTCAAAACTTGCTGTTACACCATAGTCACCGATACGGAAACCTTCATCGTAACCTCTGACAGAAGCGATACCACCGAATTGCATTGCTTCGGAAGCCCAAAGGTGTCTGTTTGCATACTGTCCGTTAATTTGTAAAATTGCCAACTGGTTATGAGGCATAACCTGCAAACGTGCTGCACTTGCATTAACTTTTACAAAGTTATTACTGGACATGTTTCTTGCTTTATTACTATCGGAAGCATCAATAGGAATACCCCCGGCAACGCCTGCATTAAACAACCATCTTCCGTAGTAATCGTCTTTAACATCGGTTAAAGTACCTTTGATAACTCTTGTACGATAATCGGTCAAAGCATTATCCAATACTTTATGTCCGGATGACAAATCGGTATTTCTCATATCAAGGGTAATATCACCGTATAATCTGTAATCACTGCCGCTTGCCAATCTTCTTGAAACACCAACGAATACATCGTGAGATTCACCTTTAATATCCAAATATCTTAACGCTTTGCCCAATCTGACATTAGAGTATGAATAGCCGAGGTTTAATCTTGTATCGTTTTTCGCAATGGGAAGCGAATACATACCGCCGGCACCGATAGAACGTGAAGACATAGCAACCGTACCCATTAATGTATCGCCGTGTCCGGTTACGTCATGTAAACCTGCATATAAAACGCCTCTTTGAGTACCTATTGCATCACGCCCCTGGTTATCGTATCTTAGGTCTAAATTAATAGGAAATCTGTCTTTAACGTCTAACGTAACATCCGAAAATTCTTCGGATTCTTCGTTATCCGCAAAAGATACGGCACCTTTCATATATTCTTCGGTACTCATTTCGGTTAATGCGTTACGAACATCTTTTACGTTAAGAATTTCACCGGGTTTAATATTGTTATCTTCAAGATATTTTCTGTTAAGGTAAGAAGAACGTTCCCACTTTCCGGGGTTTATTTCGATGTTACCGTATTTACCTTCAAGGATTTTTATTTCAATATTTCCGTCTTTAACTTTTTGAGGAGGCAAATAAGCTATTGTTGAGATATAGCCTTTACCTTGGTAATAGTCCGTAATTTCGTTTGCGGACATAATCAAATCGTTAATTGTAACTTTTTGACCGATTTTAAAATCGACGAGTCGCATTAAAACATAACTCGGGAATACGGTATTACCCGTAATGTTAATTTTCTTTAAGACAAAAGAAACCTGTTCGGTATTCATCAATTCCATTTTTTGACGTACTTCTTCTTCAATAATTGCAGGGTCTTTTGTTTCCGAGTACTTTGTTTTTGCTTCATATTGTTTACGCTGAATGAAGTTGCTGTTATCTATAAGTCCCGCATCATAACCGCCCACGGCAGGTTGAACATTTGTTTGAATCGGGTTTGCAAATGTTACCGGACTTATCATCAGGTATGCACACATCAGCGACATTATTAGTAGTGTTTTTTTCATTGTCCCGCTCTCTATACTTATTATTATTTACTTGCTTTCATTTATGATACTACGAAAAAATGAATGGTAATACATTCTTATATTATCATGTATTCCCGTTCTTTCAATAGTTTAAACATATTAAATTTAAAACAGAAAAAAATTTGCTAAAGAAACATTTATTACAAAACATTTCTTTACAAATGTTTATTATTTGATTTTTTTTATTTTTATTATTTACTAAATATTACAAAATATTTGTATTAAAATTTCTTAACATTTAAAAAAAATTTGGCAATTTTTATTTTTAGAATTTTTTTAATACAAGTATAACAATTTTTGTATTAGGAATGATTTTAGAAAGCGGAGAACAAAATGAGAAAACTATTAAGTACAGCAGTTGCATTAGGCTTTTTGGCTTCTGTAACATTTACTCAATCGGCTTCTGCCGACGTAGCTGCGGGAGCATTACCGAGCTTAGGTTCTGCAACAAATGCTGATGTTACGACTAACGGAAATAACATGAATATTCAAATTAACGGCGGTCAAGGCGGAGTCGGAACTTTAAAATGGAACTCCTTCAACGTAGGTAAAGATGCAGGCGTTAATTATGAATTTACCGCTCATAACCAAACGGCTTTAAACAAAGTAAGTG
>CAZHCP010000013.1:0-28286 GCA_964531015.1 uncultured Muribaculaceae bacterium | reverse complement strand
TTATGTTTAAGTATGATGTAATAGTAGTAGGTGCGGGACACGCAGGATGTGAAGCGGCGATGGCATGTGCAAAGTCGGGAGCAAAGACTCTTCTTGCAACTTTGAATTTGGATAATATTGCTCTTATGCCTTGTAATCCTGCAATAGGCGGGCCGGCGAAATCTTGTCTTGTCAGAGAAATTGACGCACTCGGCGGAATTATGGGAATTGCTGCCGATGCTACATATATGCAACTTAAAGTGTTAAATTCATCAAAAGGCCCTGCCGTAAGAGCATTAAGGGCACAGTCCGACAAAAAAGAATATATGCGTTTTGTAAGAGGTCTTTTGGAAAAAGAAGAAAATCTTTCTTTGAAACAATGTACAATGTCGGAACTTTTGGTCGAAAACGGTTGCGTTAAAGGCTTAAAAGATGAGTTCGGTCTTGAATATTATGCTCCTTGCGTTATTCTTACAACCGGAACTTCTCTTGAAGCAAGAATTTGGGTCGGCTTGCAATATTTGGAATTTGGCAGACTCGGTGAAGCAAGTGCAAAAGGGCTTTCTCCTTCTCTTAAAAAATTGGGATTTAAAATCGGGAGATTAAAAACAGGTACGCCCGCAAGAGTTGACTCTCGAACAATTAATTTTGATAAAATGACCGTTCAACCGGGTGACAGTGAACCTTCTTTCTTCTCGTTCCTGCCCGACAGACCGATTAGACCCCAGTATCCGTGTTATTTGACAAGAACAACGGAAAAAACTCACGAAATTATAAAAAATAATCTTGATAAATCTCCGATGTATTCGGGGCTTATTCATGGAATAGGACCGAGGTATTGCCCTTCAATCGAGGACAAAGTAATAAGATTTGCAAATAATCCTTCTCATCATATTTTTATTGAGCCTGAAGGTAAAGATACCTATGAAATGTATGTACAGGGTTTTTCGACAAGTTTGCCGGCAGAAGTTCAAATAAAAATGTTGCAATCCTTGCCGGGCTTGGAAAACGTGCATGTTATGAAACCGGCTTATGCGGTTGAATATGATTATGTACCCGCAGTTCAGCTTACACATTCGCTTATGACGAAAAATATTAAAGGCTTGTTCTGTGCAGGACAAATAAACGGAACGTCGGGCTATGAAGAAGCGGCGGCACAAGGTTTGCTTGCCGGCATAAATGCAGTGAAGTATTTACAAAATAAAGATATGATTACTTTTTCAAGAGAATCTTCTTATTTGGGAACTCTTGTTGATGATTTAGTTACGAAAGATATTGACGAACCGTACAGAATGTTAACTTCACGTTCGGAATACAGACTTCTTTTAAGACAGGATAATGCCGACGAAAGATTAACAAAAACCGGTTATGAAGCAGGTTTGATTTCAGAGGAAAGATATAATGCTTTTTTAAAGAAACAACAAACAATCGAAAATGAAATTCAACGCTTATTTACGGATAAAATTTCGCCGAGTGAAAAAGTTAATGCTGTTTTGGCAAAATATAACGAACATATTGATAAAGGTTTAAAACCTGCCGAACTTTTAAAACGTCCGAATATTTCGTATAAAGTTTTAAAAGAAATTGACGAAACAACAAAAAAACTTGATTTAACGCCTGATGTTTATGAACAAATAGAAGTAAAAATAAAATATGAAGGTTATATAAAACGCCAAATTCAACAGGTCGGAATGGCTGATAAACTTGAAAAAATCAGAATTCCCGAGGATATTGACTATAAATCAATGAAACATATTTCTACCGAAACAAAAGATAAATTGGCAAAAATCAGACCCGTTACCCTCGGGCAAGCTTCAAGAATTGGTGGCGTAAAGCCTGCGGATATTTCCGTTTTGATGGTCATGATTGAATCTCACCAATTAAAAAATAATAAATAACATTTTAACAAAATCACAGAAAAAATTGTAATTTTAACGAAAATTGAAAACAAGTTGAAATGTACGTTTATTCATTAAAGATTTAATTCTTTACACAACTGCGGAACTATCATTTCCCATGCTTTTTCACCCGGATGATGCGGTCTCCAATATTGGCTCGTATCATATTCGATTTGATATTCTTCTTTCCATAAAATATCACCAACCAAATCTTTTGTTGATATAAATTTTACACCTTTTGCAGTTAATTCCGGATAATTGTTTTTATCTAAGGATATTGGTGATTCCTCTATATTCACAAAATCTTTTGATGCATTTGTAATATCATCATATAACAAAACAACAAATTGACAATCAGGTATTGTTCTTTTTATTATTTCATTCATTTTAGATATGTTGTATTTTAGATAATTAAAACGACCTTCAAAACCCATTTCATCTGTATATTTTTTAGCATAAAGTAGTTTAAATGTATAACTTTTGTTTAAATAACACTTTATTTTATCTTTTAAAGAATTATTTTTATTTTGTTCCAAAATACCTGAAATATAACAGGACAATAAGCCTAAATCATGAATTCTATTAACATTATCATACATAAGCGTATAAATTACATATTTAAATTCAGTATTTAATTGATTACTTTTCTCCATATATGCCAATTTACGAAGTACTAAACCACTTCCTGAACCTTGCATCCCAATATTTACAACTTTTCTATTTGTTTTTTTTGTTAGTTGAGATGCAAAAGTTTGATTTGTGTCAAGTCCTTCCCCGTATGTATAAGAGCAACCAACTGTCAGTATCGGTTGTTTTCTGTTGTCAAAAATCAGTGTTTCATCATTGCGTTCACCTAAGTCTATATCAAAGCTTAGTATGTCAGGGGGGGGGATTTTAAATAATTTATAATTAGTCGAGATTTCAACATTAGGCATAATCGGATGATTCATTTTTCTTAAATAACCATACAAGAAGTTATAACTGACGAGTTCCAGTATAAAAAATAAACAAAGACTTAATAACAGTGTAAAAAATATTTTTTTCATGTATCTATTATATTATAAAATATGCTTATTGGCAATTAAATAAAAACTGATTTTAAATTTCATTATACAAAAAACCCTAAATCCAATTTTTAAATTTTGGGTAATAGGGTTTTTGTTCATTTGATTAAATTATAAAATTATTCAATTTCAATAGCGTTTACGGGGCAGCAATCAGCAGCTTCTTTTACGCAATCTTCATTTCCTGCAATTGCAGATTCTTTAACAACAGCCATATCTTCAACAGAAAATACGGAATCACATACGGATTCGCAAGCTCCGCAAGCTATACAAGTATCGTTAACTTTAACTTTCATTATTTTCTCCTTCATTTTTAAGTTTTTAATAACAACTTTATTATATCATTAAAAAAAAATTTTAATAGTGTTTATTCTAAATTTTTACTTTTAACATTTTTTCAATACAAACTCTTGCACGTGAAGCAACGTTTTCATCTATAAAAATTTCATTGTTTTCATTCAATAAAACATTGTAAATATCGGAATATGTATTTGTTTTCATATCAGGGCAAATAATATTTTCATTGATTAAAATAAATTCTTTGCCCCAATTATTTTTCAAACTGTCCCTGTTCAATCTGTCGACAACACCCTTTTCCGTTGCAATGACAAATTGTTTGTTTTCCGATTTTGCAACAAAATCCATAATACCTTTTGTCGAACCGACAAAATCGGCAAGTTCGGATACTTGCGAATGACATTCGGGATGTGCCAAAACTAATGCGTTCGGATATTCTTTTCTGATATTTATAATATCTTCAGGTCTTATTCTCAAATGAATCGGACAATATCCGTTAAACGTAATAATTTCGGTATTTTTAATGCTCTTTTGAATCCATTTGCCTAAATAATTATCAGGAACAAACAAAACCTTTTCCGCATTTAAACTTTTTACGACTTCAACCGCATTTGAACTTGTACAACAAATATCACATTCGGCTTTAACTTCCGCAGTCGAATTTATATAACAGACAACCGGGATATTCGGATATTTTGCTTTAAAACTTTTCAGGTTATTTACGTTAATCATGTTTGCCATCATACAATTTGCATTGATTGTCGGAATAAAAACACGTTTATCGGGCGACAAAAGTTTTGCACTTTGAGCCATAAAGTAAACACCTGCAAATATAATCATATCCGCATCGGTTTCCGAGGCAACCTTGCTTAAATACAAAGAGTCACCGACAAAATCCGCAACTTCGTCAATTTCGACATTTTGGTAACAGTGTGCCAAAACAATTGCATTTTTTTCTTTTTTTAACTTTTTTATCTCGTTAACCGTATCCATAGCGTTCCTCTTGATGATTTCAATTGTCTTTTAAATTAAATTACAAGCTCCGGAGTAAGTCAAGCTAAATATTAAACCATTGCGATATACGTTCAGAAATATAATCAAACGAATTTATTTCCGGTAATCGTTGTGATTTTATATTCTTCGAATAAATTAAAATCGGCACTTGTTCTCTTGTGTGGTCGGTTCCCGGCACTGTCGGGTCGCAGCCGTGGTCTGCCGTGAAAATAAGAAGGTCATCTTCCGTCATGTTTTCAATAAATTGAGGGATGTAAGAATCTATTTCTTCAATAGCTCTTGCATAACCGACATAATCATTTCTGTGACCGTACAACATGTCGGTATCAACCAAATTCGTAAAGATAAACTGTTTATCGAAACCGTCGATATTATAGTTTTTTGTTTTTAAAGCAGGCAAATCAATTTCATTTTTTATTGCTTTTAACGTTAAATTCAAACCTTCCGTGTTACCTGACGTGTGGACGGCGTGAGAAATACCTTTCCCTACAAAAATATCTTCAATTTTACCTATTCCCAAAACGCAACCGGAATTTTCGAGAATTTTGTCACAAGTTGATTTTTTAAACGGTTCTACGGAATAATCTCTTCTTAAACCGCCGATTCTTACGGGTTTACCGTCAATCATACGATAAGGACGTGCAATTACACGTGATACGTTATATTCGTCCGTTAAAATTTCTCTTGCGATTTCACAGTATTTATATAAAGTTTCAATCGGAATAATATCAATATCGACAGCAATTTGAAAAACACTGTCCGCACTTGTATATATTATCGGAAATTTTGTTTTTTCATGTTCAGAATGTAAATCTTCTATAACTTTTGTACCTGAAGCCGGATAATTAGCCAAAATTCCGCCGCAATTCGTTTTTGAAATAAATTCGTCAATTATAGCTTTGGGAAATCCGTCGGGATAAACTTTGAACGGATTATCCAAAATTAAGCCCATCATTTCCCAATGTCCGGTTGTCGTATCTTTACCCTTTGAAGTTTCCTTCATTATTCCGTATTGGGCAATCGGATTATCATTTTTATCGACTCCGCAAATATTCATGAGATTACCAAGCCCAAACCTTGTAAAGTTGGGAACTTTCAACCCCTTTACCGCATTTGCGACATTAACAAGCGTATTACATTCCGGAATATCACCGTAATCCTTGCAATCCGGCATTGCACCGCAACCCATTGAATCAATTACAATTAAAATAACTCTTTTCATTTTCCTTACCCCGATTTCCGTTAACAATAATAATTTTACTACAAAAAAAGTTCTGACAAACAGAACTTTTGTAAATCCCCAATCTCGCTTAATAAAATCTTTTTTCCAAAATAGTTTTTTAAATTAAATCTAACCTTACAAATCCTTAATTTTTAAATTCTCTCTCCCGACAAGAAAGCTGTGCCATCACTCCTTCCACCAAGCGTTTCCGTTTCTCTCAACTATTCAATATTAAAACGCTCACACTAACCTTACAAGCTAAATTTTTTTAATTATTTTTTACAATCGGTTATATCCTTACCGGCAATAGACAATTTCAAGTTTTACAATTATTAATAATCGCCGATATGCAACTTTACAATATTTTTTACTTGACAACGTCATGTTCAGTAATCGTCGAATAAAGCGGTAAAGTACTATAAAATTAGTATTTTCAACATGTTAAGACATGCCGAACCGTAAAAAAATATATTTTACAATTCCGTTTACAATATGTTTAAATAATTTACATATAAATGTATGTGGAAGAATAGAATGAAAAAACTTAAAGTTATTTTAGGAAATATAATTTGTGTAATTTTATTATTTATGCTCTTGGAGTTTATTGCATATTCATCGCAACTTCCTTTTTCATATAAATATTTAGGTAACGGCAGGTCTTTTATTCAATTTTTGCCGAGGTTTTACAGTAATTATTTTAGAAACGAGTTTCAAAATTTTAATGATGAATATAAACATATTCAGTTTAGAGAAACCTGCGGAAGTGAATATAATGATAAAAAATCAATTGTAATTTTCGGTTGTTCTTTTGCCTTCGGAGACGGATTAGAGCAAGAACAAACATTGCATTATTTATTGTCGAAGCAATTAAAACGAATGGTTTGGAACCGAGCTTTCATAGGTTGGGGACCTCAAAATATGCTTTATCAACTTAAAAATGATGAATTTTATAAGACAATTTATGTTGAACCGGAAGCCATTATATATGTAAGTTTTATTGGGCAATCAAGACGTATTTTTCATGAAACTTTTTTGCCTAATGCACAAGTCTTTTATAAATATACAAAAAACGGATTGAAACAATCGCTTTTTTCGTCAGGAACTTTCGGCTACGGTTATTTGGCAAGAAGTCTGAGGCGTGCTTATACTGATAAATTTGTATCGGATAAACAACGTGAAGAGGCAATAATTAATCATTTTCTTGATGCAAAAAAAGAGATTAATAAACATTGGCAAGATACAAAATTATATGTCTTACTTTATACCTATGATTTAGTTGAAGAAAAAGCCTTTGAAAAATTAGAAAATTACGGTTTTCATATAATTAAAGCAGATAAATTGATAAATAAAGATTTATTATCACTTGAATATCAAATCTCCGAATATGATGCTCACCCTAACGCAAAAGCGTGGGAATTGATAGTTCCTGAATTATGTAAAGTTTTAAATATAAAATAAATATTATTATGTTTAAAATATTCAGTACGGGGAATTTTATATATAATAGGAAATATATGAATATGAGCGAAAGAAATACAATCAAAAATTTGAATAATGATGAAAAACATGCCGTCGAATTTGCGGATAAACTTTTTGAAAAATACAAAAAAGCATACCCCGAGCTTGACGAAAAAATATTAAGAGCAAAATTAAGCAAAAAAATTATTTCAAGATATGCAAATAAGGCAGGTACTTCAGCCGTATTGATTTGTTTAACGAGTTTAATCCCTGCTGTCGGCAGCTATTTTTCAAGCATTGGCGGTGCTTTTACCGAAGGTATTTTTGTATTTAAAAAGAAAAATAAAAACTTAATGATTAGTCTTGCAAGAATAAATAATTACGAATGTGATAAAAACGAATATAAAGAAATTGAATCATCATCCTTTGTATTTTTGGCATCTATCGGTTTGATTATAAACTTTTTCGTCAGACTCGCCGACTTAATCCCTGTTTACGGGCAAATTTTTGTTTTGGCGGTCGGAATGCCGTTGTGCTTTTTTATTAACAAATTTATTGTTTCAAAATTCGGGGAACTCGTACTCAAAGAATTTACTCTGAATTTGGAATAATTTTTAATTCTACTTTTTATAACTTTATGCTATACTCCTTTTCATAAAGTCAGTGAGGATTTTATTATGGAAATTAAAAATTATCAAATATTTTTGCTCGGAATAATGATTGCATTGGGTTCCGTAACTTCAACATATATATTATCCAAAGCTATAACCGATTTTCAAAAAATGCAGACGCAGACAATTAAAGTTACGGGAAGTGCAAGCCAAAACATAATTTCCGATAAATCTTCCTGGTGTTTGACCGTCAGAACAAAACAACCTACCCTTAAAGCGGGTTACGCAAAATTGAATGAAGATTGCAGAATAATAAAAGATTTTTTAACCGCTAACAATATTAAAGAAGAAAATATTGATTTTAAGTCCGTTTACAGTTATGAAAATTATAAGCGTACTCTAAACGGCAGTATGACAAATGATATTGAAAACTATACCGTTTACAGAAATATAAACGTAAAATCGAATGAAACGGAAATCTTGACAAAACTTTCAAAAGATATTAATTCTCTTATTGAAAAGGATATTGATTTGTCTTCCGAAAATGTACAATATTATGTTTCAAATTTGGATGACATTAAAATAAAAATGGTCGGTGAAGCGTCAAAAAATGCAAAAGAAAGAGCCGAATCAATGATATCCGGAACAAACGGTAAAATAGGCATTATGAATAACGCAAGAATGGGCGTGTTTCAAATCATCCCCGTCGATTCAACCGATGTTTCCGATTACGGTATTAATGATACAACTTCAATCGAAAAGAAAGTTATTGCAACTGTCAGTGCAACTTTTACCGTAAAATAAATAACTTATTTAACCGATTTTTTGAATTTGTTTAAAAACGCTTGAAAAGGAGTCGTAATATCTTTTTGTTGAAGTTCATACAACATCGGATATAAACAATGAGAGTATTTATACATATTCGGATGATGTAATACTTTTATCAAATTCTTATGCTCTTTGTGCTTTTCATCGACAACCGATAAGTTATTGCTAAATTCCGTGTATGCACACGCATCATTCTTATATTCCCGGAATATTGGAAGGGCATTATATTTTTCCGACATTTCAACAAATTGAGGCATTTCTTTATAATTGTTTGCCATAACAACAAAATTAAGAACAAAGTCAAAATTATGTTTACTCTTTAAACTCGAAATATATTCCAAATTTTCTTGCAATAAGTCAAAAAGTTTTTCACCGTTCTTTACGATTTTTCCGTAAGTTTTTGCAGTTGCGGCATGTATCGAAACCCTGATTGTATCTATTCTTTCCAAGGTAACGTTTAAATCATCCAACATTTTTTTGTTGCACAAAATACCGTTTGTCGTAAAATCAAATTTAAGTTCGGGATATTCTTCAATAGCTCTTTTTATGACTTTTCTGCTGTGCCTTGAACCGAACGGGTCACCATGTGTATTTATAACTAAAATTTTTGCTGATTTTAACATCGGAATTATAAACGAGTCAATTTTTTCATCCAATGCTTTTAACTCGGACTCCGAGTACCTTTTTATTTCATCTCTGCAAATTGAGCATGCTATATTACATTCATAGTCATACCCTAATTTTATTTTCATAGGTAAATTTTCCATTTTAGGTTTAAAATCTGTTTTAAATTCGGAATAAAAATTTTTATCATGCAACGTGTAACACTTATCTTTTCTGCATAAAGAATAATCACCCGACAAAACACGCTTTCTCAGGTCAATTGCTTTTTCGGAATTTCACACATTTTCAAGAGAATCTTTATATATATTGCCGATAGAATAATAATTATTCCAGTTTGGGCAACAAACGTACACATTTCCGTCATTATGAATTTCCATTTCGGAAAACGGAATCGGACAAAAATCATAATAATTATAATTCATAAAATTTTCCTCCTTAATGTGTTGATTTCCGGGTATAATTTTACATTTTTTTCATCAAACAACGGATTTTTTAAAATTTTAAGATTTTCTTACGTAAATTTGAATATAATTTAATATTTTCTCTAACCTTTTTGTAATTTCCGTAATTTACAATTTTGCAACACGTGTACACATCGCCCGATTCATATATTTCAATCTGTTCAAACGGCTGAGGACAAAACATTTAATGCCTTCTTCTTCTCTGTTTTACATATAAATTATAATAATAAATAATATTCAAGTCAAAGCATTATTTAACGCGGAATGTTTATGATAGTATGAAAATATGAAGAACAGAGCTATAAAAATCATTGCAGGTTTTGGAATATTAATTTTTATTCAGTATATTTGTTTTCAAATAATCAAAGTTACAAATATATTTTTACCTGCTCCCGTTTTAGGGCTTGTTCTTTTGGTTTTTCTTCTTGAATTTAAAATAATAAAAAAAGAATACATAAAAGATGTTTGCAATATTCTTTTAAAATATATGAGTGTGCTGTTTATCCCGTTTTTGGTCGGAATAATATCTCATTATAAAATTATAAAAGACAATTTAAACGAATTATTATTACTTGTTTTCATTACAACAACAATTACTTTAATAATTACGGCATTTTTTGTCGAATCAATAATTAAGTTTGAAAGATTACGTAAAATCAGGAAATTGAAGAATGAATAATTTTATCGGTTTATTTCTTACAATATTAATATTTTGGGTAATAAAACGAATAAATATTCCGTTTATAAAGAAAATTCCCGATATGTTTGTCGCAACAATAATAATTATAGTTCTTTTAAATATATTTAAAACAGATTATGCAACATATAACCAATCGGCAAATGTTTTAACGTTGTTGCTCGGACCCGCAACAATTGCACTTGCATTGCCTTTATACGAAAATATTGAAATTCTCACAAAGCATAAAAGGGCAATATATTCGGGTTTTGTGATTGCAACGATTACTGCCGTAACAAGTACGTATATTATCGGAAAACTGTTTAATTTTGACGGAACAATTATAAAAACTTTATTACCAAAATCGGTAACGGCACCTATCGCAATAGAAATTTCAAAATCAATAGGCGGAATGCCTGAAATTACGGTCTTAATTGTCGCATTAACGGGGCTTTTCGGTGCAATTTTCGGACATTATATATTGAAAAAAATCAAAATAAAAAGTGATACCGCAATAGGTCTTGCAATCGGTGCGGCAAGTCATGTTTTGGGTACATCTTCCTGTATTGAAAGAAAAAAAGAAAAACAGGTTGTAATGGCAACAATATCACTAATAATCATCGGAATATTAACAACATTTTTGCTTTGTACGATATTTTAAAATATCAAAAAACGTCAATTGATTATTTTTTCTCAAAAAGTGCGTTTATAAAATCGTCGGGGTTAAACAATTTTAAATCATCAAGTTTTTCACCGACTCCGATTAATTTAACCGGCAAATTAAATTCTTTTGCGATAGCGATAATTATTCCGCCTTTTGCACTTCCGTCAAGCTTTGTTAATGCAACCGAGGTTAAATTAACGGATTCCGAAAATAATTTTGCTTGCGACAAACCGTTTTGTCCCGTGTTTGCGTCAAGAACCAAAATACTTTCGTTTAAAGAATAAGGTGCCAGTTTATCGATTACGGATTTTATTTTATGTAATTCTTCCATCAGATTTTTTTTGTTTTGAAGTCTGCCGGCAGTATCAATAAGTAAAATATCATAATTTTCCGATTGTGCTTTTTTTATGGAATCAAAAACAACGGAAGCCGGGTCAAATCCGTCTTTTCTGTATATGTCAACTCCTGCACGTTTAGACCAAATGTCCAACTGTTCTTCGGCAGCGGCACGAAACGTATCGGCAGCGGACACCAAAACTTTTTTCCCCGATAACTTAAATTTGTTTGCCAATTTCGCAATTAAGGTTGTTTTCCCCGCACCGTTAACTCCCGTAATAAGGAAAATGTTTAACCCGTTCTCTTTATAATTCAAATCAAAAGAACCGACGGAAGATAAAATTGCACTAAATTCATCTTTTAAAAATTGCTTAATTTGTGAAGGTTTTACTTTCGTTTGTTTTCTGAGTTTATCCGTAACCGCCGAAGCTAATGTAACTCCCAAATCTGCTTTAATCAGCAAATCTTCCATATCATCCAAAATAAAATCATCAAATTCTTCCTGTTCTTCAATTTCGGAAACAACATTATCAACTAAATTTTGAGTTGTATTTGAAATCGTTTTTTTTAAATTATCAAAAGAAAGCTCCCAAAAAGATTTGGAAGTTTCATTTTGTGAATTATCATTTTTTAAATTTTCATCATCCGCATTTTTTTTAAAAAAATTAAACATTAATAAACCCGTAAATTATTTTAAATTATTTTCAATAACGACTTTACCCAAAATTCCGTTAACAAATGAAGCGGAATCTTCGGTAGAATATTTTTTTGCCAATTCAAGAGCTTCATCAATAACCACTTTAACGGGAGCTTCTTTAACGTATAATAATTCCGATATTGCAATACGCAGAACATCTTTATCCATTTTAACGAGCCTGTTAATATCCCAACCGAAAGCGAATTTTTTGATTTGAGCATCAATATCAGCTTTGTTTGCCTTAAAAGCAGCAGTGATTTTTGCAATATAATCTTTAACATCGGAATTTTCTTCAAGAGCAGCCATTTCAGCAATTTCAAGAGCAAGAATTGTTTTTTCCGCAATATTTAATAATTCGTCCAATTTTGCATCCATATCCGATGTCATCGGAACAGGAACGGGAATATCAGAAACTTCCAAAGGTCTTTCAAGATTTACGGGGTGATTAGCCTGATAATCACAGATAAATTCTTTCATTTTGAAAATCGAATTAACCGCAGATTTCAAATCATCCGTAGAACTGTTCGTTAACGTTCTTACGGAACGTAAAACTATATCTTGAAAATCAATATCATTAATATTGCTGATTGTATCCAATTGAGAAAAAAGAATTAAAGTTAATTCTCTTGCTGCACGTCTGGCTTGCATAAAAAATCCTTCCAATAAAACTACATTATATGTAATATAATTAAACATAAAAAAAATGAAAAGTATATAAAAAAATAAAAAAACAATAAAAAAACTTGACAATTAATTATGCTCTTAATAATATATAAGAGGAAGAAATGATGGGACGTCGCCAAGCGGTAAGGCACCTGGTTTTGGTCCAGGCATCTCGGAGGTTCGAATCCTTCCGTCCCAGATTTTTTCTTTGACCCCGGGGGGGGTCTTTTTTTAACAAACGGTTCTCTTTTTATTTTAATGAGTGGTTTGTTTTAGCGGGTAGCGTGATTAATTTAGGCAAATTTCGGACACGTGTATTTTAATGTTTAGTTTGGGTTGGACGGATAAAATGTTTTTTTTAAGCAAACTCGCATTGTGTTTGAGTTTGAGGGGTCGTGTAATTTAACGACCGGTTTGATTTAAACGCATAGTGTTACTATTCTGCAAAGTTGACTCTTTTTGACAGACTATAATATAATAAAAATTTTATTTATTTCTTTTGTATATAAAATTTTTAATAACAATTATTAAATTTTAAAATCGACCCTCACCTGAATTTTCTCCCATTGGAGAGGACTTTGAAAAAATTTCAATAATATACTTCCTTCTTTTAAATAGCCCCTCATCCTAACCTTCTCCCCTGAGAGAGGACTCTAAAACCGGTAGTGTGCAATTTCTTGCACCGGAATTGTTCATTATTAATCGAATTAATTTCCCGATTTAAATGATTTTTATTATCCGCAAAAAGTTCCCCCCACTCGACAGAGAGAGGATTGTTTTTTTATTTTTTACAAATATTAAATTTAAACTTCAAAATTTATTTGATGTTTTCTTCCGCCTTGTTGTATAACATCCGAAAAATTTGAATTTTTCAGGCAATCATCACCGTTTACGGTTTTCGTAAACTTTGCATTTGATAAATACGGAACCAAATCTTGGGGCAGTGAAGAAATTACGCAATCACACAATCTGTCTTTTGCTTCGTGAGCCAGATAAGAAAGCATTACTTCATTTGTACCCGTGAATTTTCCGTTATCGGACATTTCATCAATTAAGATTGCTTTTCCGCTCTTTTGGGAAGACAGTTGTGCATAATGCGTTGAAGTTTGCATACAGCCCAAAACTTCGTTGTTTCCGTCTTTTTGCAATAAATAATAATCATAATAACTTTTGCCTTTTATGTGGTCATTTAAAAACTGGTTTTTTATGGCATAAGTATTTTTACTGTATTCAACGTCTTTTACGTCGCCGTTGTCGTTTACATCCAGTTTATACAAAGTTGCTCCCGTGCGTGAAGTTCCGTCATCGCCTTTTATATTACATTTTAATACGGGAGTTTTTCCGAACGAAATATTATTTATTGTCATATATTTTCCCTTCTCTTGATTACTTGTAAATAACAAAACTCCTGAAAAAAATTTTTGCCGGTCAATAATACCTTGTTTGAAATATTCTTCGGTTTGATAATTAAAATTTTTGAAATATAATTATATAAGACGAAAAAAGAGGGAATGAGATATGAGAAGAAAAAAACTTATTTTATCGGCATTAGTAATAATGTTTTCTTGTTTTTGTATTTTATTATGCGGTTTCGGATTTTTTAACAAAAATAAGTCAAATGTTGAAAATACAAGTCAAAAAATCGAAAAAAATTCTCCCGATATCCAAAATAATTTGTGGTGCATTACTTTTCAATTGATTTGGAATGATTTTACGGATAAATATAATCACGGTCAACCGATTGAGTTTGAAGGAGGAAATCCGCAAATCGCAGATAAATTAAATCTGAGAGAATACTCAAAAAATGATTTGTCCGAAAATTCTTACTATATCATAAACAAAGAACTTAACCCCAAATTAAAAAAAGAAATTGAAAAAGCAATAAAAAAGAAATTTAACGAAAAAAGCGATATTTTGGATTTTATCGATTGGAACGCAAAAGAGTCTTATCTTTTTTATTCAATGTTGAAAAAGGATTTTGAATTTTTAACACGTTTTGATAACCTTGCGAAGGCAAATTTTAACAAGTCAAAAGAAAATGTTAAATATTTCGGAATTGACAAAAAATCAAAAGCAAACATACGTAAAAACGTTACAGTACTTTTTTATGAAAATTCCGACGAATTTGCGGTTAAATTGACAACAAAAGAAAAAGAAGATGTTATTTTATACAGAACAACATCGGATGAAGATTTTGAAGAACTTTTTGAAACCTTAAATTCTAAAATTTTGGCTGAAAATTTCGGAGAAAACGACTATTTAAAAATTCCGAACATCAAAATAAACAAAACAATTTCTTATGACGAATTATGCGGTAAAAAATTAAAAAACAGCAACCACATGATTACGCAGGCACTGCAATCCGTTAAATTTAATTTGGACAGTAAAGGCGGAAGTCTTAAAAGCGAAGCCGCAATGTCGGTTATGAGAATGTCTTTGGCTCCGATTAAACAAAGCAGATATTTTAATTTTGACAAACCTTTTGTTCTCTTCTTAAAAGAAGAAAACAAGACAAATCCGTACTTCGCCGTCAGAATTAACGACCTTACTTTTTTAGAGTCGGAAGGTAATTAGTTTGAAAAAATTATTATTTGTTATATTTTTTGTATGGTGTATTGCACAAGGTTTTGCCTTTGCAATACACTATCATTTTAAATTACCTTTGGAAGGAAATTCAATTGCAAATAATCAACTTCAATTTAATGCAACGAACAAAATATATTCTATTGTTTCAAAAAAATATCCTACATGCAACGATTTTTCAATAACCGATACTCAAATTTTACACTACCCTTATAATTCAAAAACAAAAGACGGTAAATATACCGACGGTTATTGGAAAGAACTTTGGACTTGCAATGTATGTGAAAATAAAATTCAAATTCCGATTACATTTTATATAAAAAAATCCAAAACAACTTTTGTTTTGGAAAATGAAAAAGACTTAAAAAATTAATTTGATTTAAAAAATTAACAGGCAAATTTTTGTTTTACGATTTTTATATTTCATAAAGGAGTTATTATGAATATAAATACATCGCTTTCTTTTAAAAGTATTGTTCCGGTTAAGTATTACGCAAAAAATCCGCAAAACGGTAAGTACGTTCCCGTTTTAAAAGATGAGAATATCAGAAAATGCCAAGGCTATATTGTACGGAATTTGAATAAAAGCGAAAATGAGAAACGAAATGAAAACTTTGTAAGTTTATATTCTTATGTCGATAAAGAATACTCAAAAATTCCATACGTTCGCTCTGTCTATTCTTATCAAAATAAAAACGGACAAATAAGCAAAACACCGGATGTATATTTAATATCAGGTATAGATGCAATTGAAGCCGATAAAATGGCAAGACCAATCGGCGTTGCAAAATCCGATTCAAAAGAAAAATATAATACAACCGATACGGACGAAGTTAAAAAAACAACAAATACATATTTTGAAAACCTTGATAATTATATTCGCACGCAATCAAATCCGATAAAAAACGAAAAAAAAGAAGCACTTGAATTGCATGTCTTTTTTGAACCCGAATACACAAAGGATAACAAATTAAAGAAATTTGAATATTCTTTTTCCGAATTTGTACCATACAAACCAAAAAACTAAATTTTCTTAAACATTATTGCCGACTCGGTATCAAGTTTTATCGAAACTTGAGTTTTTCCGTCACCGGATATTATTTGTTCATTCAAAAATTTGTTTGAACCGCCGTATTTTTTATTATCCGTATTAATAACTTCTTCCCACTTACCTTTCGGGAATTTTATAAAATAATTAATATTATCTTTTTCGGGATTTTTATTATTGTTAAAATTTGAAACCGTAAAAATTTCGTTATCACCTTTTTTCGTGTGCATTGCAATTATTTTTTTTGAAGGGTCTTTTACCGTATTTTCCGTAATAATTTCGCCGTTTTGCAATGCCGGATTTTCGGAAACAAACCTGTTTAAATCAGTTATAAGTTTTGAAAATTCATTCATTGTTTTTTTCCCGTTTTCGGAATAATTTATTCCGCCGAGCGTAGATTTTTTATATGCTTCTTCACCGGTATCATATCCTTTTTCAACATAGAGATTTTTTTCGGGATATTCGGAAGCAAATTTTCTGAAAAATCTGAACGGTGTTAAATCAGCTTTTTCATCACCCTGAAATACCATTTTCGGTCCGGGCAAAGAATATATGTTAACATAACCGATTTTACTCCTTTTTATTGCGTGTTCAAACGCATTTCTTATAAGTTGGAAATTAATTTCGGAAGAATTTGAGATTTCTAACGGAGCAAGAATATCATCATAAAAAGCATTTTGCATATTTTCATTCATATTACAATTATACTTATCCAATTTGCCGGTTTGATACAAAATTGCAAGTTCTTCAGACACAAACTGAGCCTTTTGAATTTTAGCTATACGTTTTGCTTCGTCAAAAGATATATTTTTTAACTCTGACATTGAATTTGCACGTTCGATATCTTTCGAATTTAATACAACATAATCATTGAGCTTCAGATATGGAGTCATTAATTTTGCAATTAGCCTTGTTCCTTCATAGTTGCCGATTTCATCATGGCTCATAACATATTTTACCGATTTTTGAGCGGCATTACATGCTCTTTCATAGCTGTCCAAGTTCGTATTGTCACCGTATATCATGCCGGATAAATTGTGATAAAAATTAAAATCCCATTCAGAATTAAAACCTATTCTTGATAACGTTGCTTTATTATTTGAAATATCTTCAATAGCTTTGCAATGTTGCACTTCGTTGCCGCCTTCACCGGATTCCCATTGTTTTAGCGGATTGGAAATTCTTTTGTCATGAACAACATTGCCGTCAAACCAAAAATCATCATTTTCACCGATTTCAATGTTCATTCTGCTTTCTTCGGCAATAAGAAAAGCATCGGGGTGATGATAATTAAGTTCCGCCGCAACTTCTTTCATTGTAAAATCAGAGTGCATGTATTTTGTCATATCCAAGCGTAAACCATCGCAGTGATAATTTTTAATCCAATTTAACGCCGCATTAACGATATAATCTCTTACGTATTTAGAATTTTCGCTTTCATAATTAAAACTTTCGCCAAAATCGTTTTCGCCGGAAATATAAGGTCCTGTTTCTTTCAGGTTGTTACCGTCCGGTCCTAAATGGTTTGGAACCATGTCCATTATTACATTTAATCCGATTTCGTGTGCATAATCAATCAATGATTTTAACCCATCGGCTCCGCCTCTGTGCTCGGAAGGTGCAAACTTATCAACTCCGTCATACCCCCAATTATATGAATTTGTATTTTCAACGGGCATGATTTCTATTGCATTAAAGCCCTGTTTTGGCAATTTTTTTATATAATCCTTTGCAGACTCGAAAGTTCCGCCTTTCGTAAGCGTTGCAATGTTTACTTCATAAATTCTTGCACCTTCGACGGGTGTCAAACGGTTATTCTCATTTGCTCTTCTTGATATTCGTTGAGTATTAAAAGACCGATACCAATCATCATCATTCCATTTGTATAACGAATGGTCATAAACAACGGATTTACCCTCTAAAACTTTTTGCCTGAACGAATACGGGTCTTTTACGTTTTCCACCGTGCCGTCTGCACGTTTAATCGTATAATAGTAAGAATCACCGTGGTTAACTTTACCTTTTGGCAATTTCTTTTCCGTTTGGAAAACCCCTTCACCCATGTTTTTTAATTCATATTTTTTTATCTTACCGTTTTTAGCCTTTTCAACAGTTACCGTAACGGATTTTGTATCGGGATATGTAAAAATTTTAAAACTTGCTTGTTTTGTTTTCGGGTCTATTTTTGCCCCCCAGCTTTCATGTTCGGCAACGGTTCTTTTAAAACTTACGGGGTAATATATATTCGTTAATTCTTTAATTTGATTATTTGAATTAACGGTATTTGTTTTCGGCATGGTTTTTACAACGGAACATTTGTCTCCGTAAAAACCGCAATATGGCTTGATTTCACCTATTCTCATAATTACACCCGATTTCTCAAAAAATTATTTACCCGACACGTTTTTATTTACGTTATCTATAAAACATTAAAATAAAAAAAATTCTTATAGAAATACAAACATTTACAAAATTTAACAAATAATTCCGACTTGATTTCTTCCGTTTTCTTTTGCTTTGTAAAGGCATTTATCCGAATATTCGATTAATTCCGACGGTGTAGAGCCGTGTTGAGGAAAAGTTGCAACCCCCAAACTGATTGTAATTTTAACTTCCAAATCGGGCGATAATTCATAGTCCTTATTTGCAACCGTTTTACAAATTTTGTCCGCAATTTCAAGTGCGGTTTTGTGAGAAGTGTTGTTTAAGATAATTGCCATTTCTTCACCGCCGTATCTGCATACAAAATCTTCACTTCTTACGCAACTTTTCAAAGTTTTTGAAACATGTTTTAAAACCGCATCACCGGCTTGATGTCCGTATTTGTCGTTAAATTTTTTAAAGAAATCAATGTCTGTTAAAATCAAAGAAAATTCTTTGTTTTGCTTTTTACAAAAATCAATTCGGTTTTTCATTTGTTCCTGAAAAAATCTGTGATTATACAATTCCGTTAAACCGTCGGTAGTTGCAAGTTTATATGTATATTCAAAATCCCTCGATTTTATCATGTATTTTATGATGAATGATATCGTAAAGAAAACAATTGATAAAAAGAGCGGTAAAACAACGGAAATCCAAATGTTATACTTTAACATAACAAACGTTGAAAAATATAAAAACGTGGCAATAAAAACGGAATAAGAAAAAATCGCCAAAAAAACCGACCTTATTTTAAATACTGTAAATAAGGCTGCAATAATAAGTAATACAATAACGGCTATATTGTAAACGGGCGTTGATTTTTCAATTAACGTATTATCCAATATGTTATTTAATAAAGTGGCATGGATTTCAACACCGGGAAGATATTTGCTTGTCGGTACGGTTTTAATGTCGGACAACGAAAATACGTTTGTACCGATATAAACAAATTTATCCTTGAAAAATTCATGCGGGAGTAATTCTTTTGTTCCGTTTTCTTTCGCTTTTGCGGTTTTTAAAACTTCCCAAAAAGATATATATTTGAAAGAGTTTTCACTCTTTTTTAAATTTTCTTGTGACCATGAAAGATTACCGTTTGAACCTGTTTCACCGTACCAATTCAAAATTGTTTCACCGTTTTTTGTCAACGGAATAACTCTGTCACCCAAATAAATTTTGTTGTTTACAACAGCGATTTTATTAATATCTATGTTTGCATTTTCATATTTATTCAAATAATCAATTGCAATTTTAACTGTCATATACAAATAGTATTTATCCCTTATAAAAGAATAATCCGAAGGTGAATAAAGAGGGAAATTTACGGCAACGGGAATCATTCTGATATATCCGTCATCGGATTTCGGAGTGTTAATATGCCCTATATTTCTTGTGTTTTCTATTATTTCGGGAAGTATTGTTCGACAATTCGTATATTTGTAAAATAAAACATTTGAGTTTACAAAAGAAATGTCGGTTGAAAAATCGTGTAAAAAAACGGGCGGTTTTCTCAATTCGTAAGAATAATCGTCAAAATTAATCGCAGTGTATAAGTTATCATACTTTGAAAATAATTCGATTAATTTATCATCACTCCCCGGAATTCTGTTTAAAGATTTAACAAATAATAAATCAAATGCAACATATTTAGGTTTTTGGAGTTGAATAAAATCAATTAATTCCGCATATACATTTCTCGGAATTGGCCAATCTCCGTATGTTTCTATTAAATATTCGTAAGAAGGGTCATCAACGGAAACAATAATTATATCTTTATTAACTTTTTTGTATTTTGAAATTATGCGTTGTCTTATGTCAAAAGATTTATTTTCCAATTGAGAAAAAAACTCTTTTGTTTCTTCTTTCGGCATATATACAAATATAAAAAACAGAAAAGAAAAAATTATGAATAAGAAAAAAATATCCAATCTGTGTCTGTGAATGAAATTAAAAAATTTGTGCATTAATTATCCTCATGTACGACATGTACCCTTAATTAATTATCGTTTATTTGAGGAATTATATCAAATTCATTAATATTATTAATAAAAAATTCGGTTAAATCACGAAGTTCATCGGGGTCTGTCAAAAATTTCAATAAACATATTTCATTTAAATTCATAAGAAATAACCTTTTAGTCTAATCCGCCGTGTAATGCACATAAAACATTCACAAATAAAAATATATATTATATTTTAACAATTTCTTCGCAAAATAAATCGGCTTTAAATATGAACGGGAATAAAATAACGGACACAAAATCGACCAAAAAGACGAATACAAAAAATAATTCAAATTTTCAAGCCCAAAATAATAGGTAAAGGGAATAAATAAAACGGACAATGAATAAATAATACCGAACATATCATAATTCATGGATAGAGAATGCGAAAAAGAAAAATAAAAAAATAGAATAGAAATAAAAAGAAATGTTTGCCTGTAACATTTCTTGATAAACAAGGAGGAAAAATGAAATTAAACAAAATGACACTTGCCGCCGCATTAACAATCGGCGTATTAGCAGGTACGAATGCAGGTTTTTCACAAGAAGCAACCGAAACGTCAAATGAGCTTTTGGCAGCTTGCCCTTTGTCCGGATGTTCTTCTCCTGTAACACCGCAAACCGCAAAATGTCCAAAATGTCTGAATGATATAGACAGATGTAACTGTCAACAAAAAGTAACTTGTGACCCGTGCAAAAAAGAGAGAAAATCTTGTAAACAAATCAGTGATGATTGCAACCCGTGTCCGCCGATAGCACAATGTCCGACGGTATCCGACCCGACATGTGCGGTTTGCCCTTCACCGTCCGACGAAAAGAAGTTTACGCAACAGGTTTACGCATATCCTAACGCAATATACGGAAACAATCAAATTGTCGGCGAACGCAATAACGGATTGTATATCGGCGACGGAACAAACACCCCGTTCAGAGGCATTCCTGTTGCAAATCCGACAATATCCGCTTGCGGTTGCGGTTGTGGTGACATAACCGGTGCAGCGGCACCCATGCCTGTTTTAAATTGTTATGACGGTGCATTAACGGGAGCGGCAGCACCGATAACAAATTCCTGCGGATGTCAGGACGGAAGTTTTACGGGTGCGGCTTCGCCTATGCCATGCTTGGACAATCCTTCAAATTTAAGAGGAGTTCCCGTTGATACAAGCCATCAATTGAATTGCCCTATGCAAATACATACGAATACGAGTATGGAAGCAATGAAAAAGACGCTTGAACCGTTTGAATATTCCGCTGCAACAGGCGGTGCGGCTCCTATCGTAAGTGCTTTTGAAGATGTACCTGACGGTTACTGGGCAAGTTGTGATATAAACACGTTAACCGATAATAACATAATTGCCGGATATCCCGACAGAACATTTAAACCGAATTTACCCGTATCAAGAGCGGAAATGGCAACGTTGGTTGTAAAAGGTTTCAACTTAAATAATGACGTAACCTGTCCGAACAAAATGTTTTCCGATGTTCCGAACAACCATTGGGCAAACAAAACGATTGCAAAAGCTGTTGCAAACGGTTTAATGGAAGGCTATCCGAATAACACGTTTAAACCCGACCTGCCGATTTCGAGAGCGGAAGCCTTTACAATTATGGCAAAGGGCATAAATTGTCCGATGGATGAATGTAAAGCGGAAAACGTATTAAAAAGTTACTGTGACGGAAACGATGTTCCGAATTGGGCAAAAATTCCAGTTGCAAAAGTTCTTGAAACGGGCGGAATATCCGAATTTCCTAATCCTAACGAAATTGCACCCAATAAAGATGCAAGCAGAGCAGAAATTGCTTCAATGTTGGAAAATGTCAGAGTTGCCCTCGGCTATAGTAAAGATGATGTCGTAACCTCCGATTGCGGTTGCGAAACGAAAAAAGCATTCTATGCAAATGAAGAAGTCGTAACAATTCCTACATTACAGTTAACGTTTAAAGATGAAATCAGTGCAAAATCGGCACATGTCGGCGACAGATTTTCGGCAAAAACAATCGATTCCGTTACGATTAACGGTGTTGAATACCCCGCAGGCTCGGACGTTTACGGTAAAGTTTTGGAAGTCGTAAGACCGACAAAACATTGCCAAGGTGCATTAAAATTATCGTTTGATACAATCAAATGCGGAAAATGTAAAGCAAAATTGCCTAACCAGATATTATCCGCACAGGTAAGTAAAATTAAAAAACCGAACCCGGTTGCAAGACTTGTCGAATTTCCGTTCACTTGGACGGGCGGTATCCTCGGTAACGTGGGCAGAACCGTCGGCGGTGCAATAGTAAGTGCAAGTAATGCCGTTGAACAAACCGTAAGCGGATTTGGCGTAGGTACGGGCGAAATCTTCCAAGGTCAATTTAAAGCTGCGGGAAGAAGTTACCTTGACGTCGGCAAAGCCGTCGTAAAAGCTCCGGTTGATGTTACAAGAACCGCTTTATCGGGTACTATGGGTATTTTCCAATATACCGGTGATGAAATTTCTTACCTTGTTGACCCGAAAGGTATGAAAATATCATCCGTTAACCCGAAAGAACATGTTACAATCGCCTTCGGATGTCGTGAACAATAAAATAATTTCAACGACACAAAGAACGACCATTAATCATAATGGTCGTTTCTTTTATATAAATGCTAAAAAATGAGTTTTATTAAATGTCTAATTTTTCCATTAATTCATCAGGAATATCAAAATTTGAATAAACATTTTGAACATCATCATGCTCTTCCAATTTTTCAACCAATCTCAAAATTTGTGTTGCAACTTTTTCGTCCGTAATTTCAACCGTATTTTCACAAATTCTGGTAAGTTCTGCCGAAACACCTTTGAAACCTACTTTTTCCAAAGTTTCTACGCAGGATTGGAAATCTTCGGGAGCAGTAATAACTTTGTAACATTCATCTTCTTCAACAACATCCTGTGCATTTGCTTCAATAGCAGCTTCAAATAATTCGTCGAAATTAACTTTTTCTTTGTCAAATTCAATTGCACCGACCTGCTTAAACATCCAACCGACACAACCCGTTTCGCCTAAATTACCGTTGAATTTTGAGAAATAACTTCTTATGTCACCTGCCGTGCGGTTTCTGTTATCAGTCATTGCTTCGATAAATATGGCACTTCCGCCTGCACCGTAACCTTCATAAGTTAATTCTTCAACGTTATCCGAACCGCCTGCACCCGCACCTTTTTCAATCGCACGTTTAATATTATCGTTAGGCAATCCTGCCGCTTTTGCTCTGTCGATTGCGGTTCGTAATCTGAAATTACCGTTCGGGTCACCGCCGCCCATTTTTGCGGCTACTATTATTTCTCTTGAAAACTTTTGGAACGTAACTCCTCTTGCCGCATCAACGGCTGCTTTTTTATGTTTGATAGTTGACCACTTCGAGTGTCCTGACATATATTTATCCTTTCATATATTGTTTAATTTTTCTTTTATTGTAATATAAAATTATGGAAAATGAAATAAATACGGATTTACAATCGGCACTTGATTTTTTCAAAGCTCAAAATTACGAGGGGGCTTTAAATTGCTTTTTGAAAGTATTGGAAAGTGAACCGGATAACGCAAATTTATTAAATAATACGGGGCTTTGCTACGCAAAACTTGCACAGGACGATAAGGCATGCGAATATCTTTTAAAAGCCGTCAGTGCTAATCCGAAAGCCGTTCAATCTTATATAAATCTTTCGGATGTATATTACAGAAATAAAAATATTATTGAAGCAATTAATCTGCTTGAAACGGCAGTTACTTTAATGCCGAATGAAATTGCTTTAAAACATTATTTATCAAGATTTTACCTTGAAGATTGCAGATATGATTTGGCGATGGATCAATTGTTTGAAATTTTGGAAATTGACCCCGATAATCTTGACGCATACTGGGATTTGGGTAATATTCAGTTTGAACTCGGTGATTATGACAGTGCTGTTGATAATTACGAAAACGTGCTGGAAAAAATTACGGAAAATGCGGTTTTGTATTATCAAACCGCTGTTGCATACGAAGCGGGAGATAATATCGATAAAGCAATTTCCAATCATTTAAAAGCGATTGCGGTTAATGACAAATTTCAGCCTTCGTATAAAAAATTGGGCATTTTGTTTATGGCTCGCAATGATAATGAAAGTGCAATCGAATATTTTACCGATTATCTTTCTTTTGACTTGCCCGAAGACGAAAAAAAATCCGTTACCGAGTTAATTAACAGATTAAACAAATAAATTATTCTTTTGTATAATTAATTGATTTTTCTTTTTAGAAATACTTGTTTTATAGAAAGTAGCAGGTATTTTATGAAAGATGTTGTAATTTATACGGTTGATTACTGTACTTTTTGTGAAAAAGCAAAAATTTTACTTGATAACGAAAAAATTTCTTATAAAGAAATTGATATAACGCCCAATGAAAAAGAATACAGAGAAAAACTCGGCGAATATTATGATATTAAAGGCAAAGTTACCGTTCCGCAAATTATAATCGGAAATAAAAGAATTGGCGGTTATGACAAATTAAAAGAATTACACGAAAATAATGCTCTTAATGATTTGTTAAAAGATTAGGAGTTGTCTTATGAATAAATTTTTTAATTATTACAACGGCTTGTGCGTAGGGGCTAATTCTCCGAGCGTATTCTCTTTTGACCCTTATTTTAATGCCGTAAAAAAACTTTTGATTGATGAATTGAAAGAAATTGTTTTTTTTATCGAAAAATTAAAAGAACTTGACGTAAACATGGACTTGTACAGCGATAAGGTAATTGAATTTATTTCCGTTCTTATCGTTAATCTTGATTTCAGACGTGAAAATTTCTTTATTATTGTTGAAGATTTGTACAATAATAAACTAAAACTTGAAGAAATATATAAAAATGCCTGCAATAATTCGGGATTTGATTTTGTCGAACTTAAAGGTAAAAAACGAAATTTATCTTCAAAGGAAGAAATAATAAAAGCCTTAAACGAACATGAAAAAGAATTGAGCGAAAATGAAGTAAATTTAACAATAAATCAAAAAAATCTGTATGAAATTTTGTTAAATTTAGTGTTCACGGCTTGTAATTCTCTTGTCGAACTAAAAACATATAATTGTAATTTCGTTTCGGCAAAAAACGAGGTTCTTAAACTTCTTAACAGCTCAAATTTTTTATCGGTGCAGGAACAAAATATAATTGATAATATTAAAAATTTCGCAAAATGCAATTATGAAATAACAAAAAAACTTTATGAAAAAATTATTGAAAAATACGGTCCGGTTGTTGAAAACGAAGTAAATTTGTCTTTGAAAAAAGGAAAAGCGATTTTGGTTTCAGGCAATGATTTCGGCGAACTCGAAAAAATATTGCAAGCAACCGAACATCTTGATATAAACATTTATACACACCATAAACTCATTAATGCTTTTGAATATGAGCGGTTCGGAAAATATAAAAATTTGACGGGTCACTACCAAAAAGCAATAAACAATTTTCCTTTGGATTTTGCTACATTCCCGGGACCGATTTTTATTTCAAAAAATTCTATCCCTCAAATAGATGTTATAAGAGGACAAATTTACACCTCCGCAAAATATCCCGCTTTCGGTTTGGGACAAATAAAAAACAATGATTTTTCTCCACTGATTGATTATGCGGTTAAATCACCGGGCTTTGAAAAAGATATAGCTTACAAACCGATTAAAATCGGTTATAATACGGGCGAAATATACGAAAATATTGATATAATCATTCAAAAGGTTAAAAATAAAGAAATTCAAAAAATTTGCATTATCGGACTTGTTTCTAACTTTTGCAAAGAAAATTTCTATATAAAAGAATTTCTTGCAAATATCCCAAATGATTTTTTTGCAATTTCGTTTTCTTATAATTTAGTGCGAAATAATATTTGGAACATACATTCGTTTTTTGAATATTCCGTTCTTTATAAAATTATTGAAGAATTAAAAAAAGAAAATATTGAAGATAAAATAAACGTATTTTTTGCGGATTGCGATTTCGAAACCATTTCTCATATTTTTAATTTGATAAATTTGAACGTAAATAATATTTTTATCGGTTCTTGTTGCCCGAATGTAATAAATCCCATGTTGATAAAAGGTCTTGAAGACTTATTTAATATAAAACCACTGACAACTGCCGTTAATGATATAAAAAAAATAAAGAAGGAATAAATCCTTCTTTATTTTTTATCGAATTTTAATCCTATTCGTACTTTTTGAAAATTAATACGGCATTATGTCCGCCAAAACCGAATGAGTTTGTTAATGCAACATTTACACTCTTTTTTTCTGCTTTATCAGGTACAAAATTCAAATCGGCAACTTCTTCATCTTTATTTTCAAGATTTATTGTCGGCGGAACAACATCGTTCACAACCGTATTTACGCATATAATTGATTCAACGGCTCCTGACGCACCGAGCAAATGCCCCGTTGAAGATTTTGTCGAACTTACTCTTAAATTCGGATTTT
The DNA here is from genome assembly GCA_964531015.1 of uncultured Muribaculaceae bacterium. Lineage (GTDB taxonomy): Bacteria > Cyanobacteriota > Vampirovibrionia > Gastranaerophilales > Gastranaerophilaceae > Avigastranaerophilus. Next base: position 1,265 of record CAZHCP010000013.1, on the reverse strand, counting down.
TATTTTTATCTCCAAAAATATTTGCAATGGCATGCGTTTCGGCAATATCACCGAGATGAGTACTTGTTCCGTGAGTATTGATGTAATCTACATCTTCGGGTTTTAATTTCGCATCAGCCAAAGCAAATTCCATAGCTTTTGCCGCACTCGAACCGTCAGGTAACGGAGCAACAACATCATGTGCATCAGCCGTTTGGGCATATCCGACAACTTCAGCATAAATTTTTGCACCACGTTTTTTTGCATGTTCCAATTCTTCAAGAACCAAAACGCCTGCACCTTCCGCCATTACAAAACCGTCCCTGTCTTTATCATAAGGACGAGAAGCCTTTGTCGGATCATCGTTTCTTTTTGATAATGTTCTTGCAGCAGTAAACGTACCTATACCCAAAGTACAAATAACAGCTTCACTTCCGCCCGTTATAACCGCATCCGCATCACCGTATTGGATACTTCTGAATGCATCACCTATACTGTGAGCTGCCGTTGCACAAGCAGAAACGACTGCTTTATTTATGCCCTTTGCACCTGTTTCTATTGCTATTTTCCCGGAAGCCATATCTACAATTAACATAGGAATTGTAAACGGAGAACATTTTGTAGGACCTTTTTCCATCATAGCCGCATAGCTTTTTTCAATTGTATGAAAACCGCCTGCTGCCGAGCTTACTATAACTCCGAGTCTGAACGGGTCAATTCCCGATTTTTTTATGCCTGAATCTTCAACGGCTTCTCTTGCCGCTACCAAAGCATATTGCAAAAATTTATCAAGTCTTTTTGCTTCTTTCGGGTCAAAATAGTCATTAGGATTAAATACCGACTGTTTTATTTCGCCTGCAATCAAAACGGTATGACCCGTCATATCTTCCATATTTTCTATTTTACTGATTGCACTTTTACCTTCAACTACGGAATCAAATAATTTCTTTGCACCGACTCCGTATGGAGTAACAGCCCCTAATCCGGTGACAACAACTCGTCTTTTTTCCATTTTTTACACCTTTTTTTACTTTTAAAAAAGTGAGGGAAACTCAACAAAAATTAAGAATCCCTCAAGAACTTTAATGAAATTCTATCTGTATATTAAGAATTAGCTTCAATGTAGTTAACAGCATCTTGAACAGTTGCAATTTTTTCAGCTTCTTCATCAGGAATTTCGCAACCGAATTCTTCTTCAAAAGCCATAACCAATTCAACTGTATCCAAAGAATCAGCACCCAAATCAGCAGTAAAACTTGCTTCGGGAGTAACTGCACTTTCTTCAA
>CAZHCP010000012.1:0-29021 GCA_964531015.1 uncultured Muribaculaceae bacterium | reverse complement strand
AATTAAAATTCGGTGGTTTGTGTTTGGGTTTTATTTTTGAATTTTGTTATATTGTTTTGATAAAGCAGTTCAACCGTTCCGACAGGGCCGTTTCTGTGTTTTGCAATGATGATTTCCGCTTTACCCTTATTATTAACATCATCACGGTTATAATATTCATCTCTGTATATAAAAATAATTATGTCCGCATCCTGTTCGATTGCACCCGAGTCCCTCAAATCCGACATCATCGGTCTTTTATCCGGTCTTTGTTCAACACCTCTTGACAATTGCGACAGTGCAATTATAGGTACATCCAATTCTCTTGCCAATCCTTTTAATGAACGTGATATTGCCGAAATCTGCTGGTTACGGTCGCTTGTATTTCCTCCGCCTTCCATTAATTGCAAATAATCAATAACAATTAATCCCAATTCTTTTTCTTCCATCATTAATCGACGGCATTTCGCTTTTATATCCGTTGCCGTTACACCCGATGCATCATCTATATATATTTTTGCATCCGATAGTCTTGTCATTGCTTCAATAAGTTTATCCCAATCCTTCGGTTGCATGTGTCCCGATGTAATTCTTTGCGAATCCACTTCGGCTTCCGCACATAACATACGTTTTACAAGTTGCTGTTTGGGCATTTCCAGTGAGAATATCGCTACGCCTTTTTTGCCTTTTAAGGCTACGTTTTGTGCAAGGTTTAAAGCAAATGCCGTTTTCCCCATTGAAGGTCTTGCCGCAAGTATTATTAAATCCGATTTGTGCAAGCCTGATGTTATTGCATCCAAATCATAATATCCTGTTGTTACTCCGACAAGTTCATCCTGATTATTAAATCTGTATTCGATTTGCTCATAACTCGATACAACCAAATCCGATATCGGAACCAAATCACTCGTATCTTTTTGTGCAGCAATATTAAATATAAGTTTTTGTGCGTTATCAAGTACATTTGTCGTATCTTCGTTTTCATACGACATTGATACTATTTCCGAACCGGCATTTATTAATGCACGTTTTATTTCTTTTTCTTTTATTATTTTTGCGTAAAATTCTATGTTTACCGTTGTTACTACGTTTAAAGCAAGGTCGTTTATATACGGACGCCCGCCGACCTGCTCCAATTCTTCTTTATTTCTTAAATGTTCCGATATCGTTACAATATCTATCGGTTCATTTTTTCTGAATAATTCAAGCATTCCGGCATAAATTTTTTGATGTGACGGCTTATAGAAACTTTCGGGTTTTAAAAACTCGACAATTCTTCCGAGTGACAACGGATTTACCAAAATTGCTCCCAAAACCGCTTCTTCCGCTTCTACGCTTTGCGGGAGTAATTTTATGTTATTGTTTTGTTCCATTAATGCTTTTGCCACATTCCCCTCCGAGTTTTATTTTTTTGCACATCACTTAATACTTATATTCTGTTGTATAAGCATATTATTCTAATTTATTCGGATAAAATTATCTGCCTGCTTCTTCTCTTTCTTCGGTGTTTTTTGTTCTTTGTTGAACGAGATAATTTTGACCGTTTTTAATAATTCTGTGAACCTGCTCAACATCTCTTTCTAGATTTTTTAACACATCTTCAACGTAAGATTGAGCATCTTCTTTTGTTTGCATTGCTTCTTTCAAAGCGTTTCTTTTTACCGCTTCCGCTTCTTCCGTAGCTTTGTTTTTCATTTCTTCGCAGGCTTCTTTAACCTGTTCTTGAATTTTTGCGGCTTTTTCTCTGACGGCTCTTATTAATTCGGATTCACTCAGAATATTTGCCGCCGTATTTTGTGCTTCGCTTATTATTCTGTCTGCTCTGCTTTGTGCTTCCATGTATATATCATCACGTCTTTTTAATATCATTTCCGCTGTTTTTATTTCTTCCGGCAATATTGCTCTGATTTTATTTAATATATCCTGAATATCATCCGTATTCATAAATAAGCAATAACTGCCCATGTGGAACTTATTATCCAATATTTCATCCGCTTCATCTATTAAGTGGTTTACTCTTAACTCTGTCATGATTTAACCTTTCGTATATTTTTCTTCTAAAAATCTTGCTACCGCTTCCGGAACGAATTTTGATATATCTCCTCGCATTTGTGCGATTTCTCTTACCGTTCCGGATGATATAAAATTGTATTTCGGTTTTGTTATCAGGAAAACCGTATGTATTTCATTACATAAAGCACTGTTTGCTTGTGAGAGTTGCATTTCGTATTCAAAATCGGATACCGCTCTTAATCCTCTTATTATTACGTTTGCGTTTCTTTTTTTTGCATATTCTATCGTTAATCCCGAAAAACTGTCAACTTCAACGTTTGTTATATCTTTACAGCTTTCTTTTATTAATTTTACACGTTCTTCGGTTGTTAAAAAACTTTTTTTATTTACGTTAACCGATACAACCAATATTACTTTGTCAAATATGTCCGCCGCTCTTTTTAATACGTCCAAATGACCTTTTGTTATCGGGTCAAAGCTCCCCGGGTATATTGCAACTTTCAATTATTTTGCCTTCTTAATCATGATTACATTTTAATTATATTGCAATCATGATTTTTATTTCTTTGACATGCCGTAAATGTTTAGTTTTTTTTACAATATTTTTTATTTGTTTATATATTTTTTTATTTCATTATCAAAATATGTGTGAATACAATTTTTTCCGTTTTCCTTTGAAGCGTATAATGCTTTATCCGCAGCATTAATTATTCCTTCTATTTCATTTGAAGCGTTCGGATATTCGGCAATTCCGGTACTTACGGTAACGTGAATTATTGTGTTATCATCCAATTTTACTTCTATTTCGCTTATTTTTTGACGTAGTCTTTCCGCTATGATTACGGCATTTAATGCCGCCGTTTCGGGTAATATTATTGCAAATTCTTCTCCGCCGTATCTTGCGGGAATATCCACATGCCTGATTGTTTTTAGTATTGTTGCCGCTATTTCTTTCAGCACCATATCCCCGACAAGATGTCCGTAGGTATCGTTTATTTGTTTAAAATTGTCTATATCCAACATTAAAAGCGACAAAACGTGTTGATATCTTTGGACTCTTTTCATTTCCGTTTCCAACATTCTAAAGAAATGTCTGTGGATATATAATTTGGTTAATCCGTCTTTTGTTGCCAATTCAAACAATCGTGCGTTATCAACGGCAATTGAAGCCTGATTTGCAAGTGTTTCCACAAATTCCAAATCTTTTTTGTTGAACAGTTTTCCGTTTTTTTTGTTTGTAATGTTTATAATGCCTATACATTCGCCCTTTGCTATAAGCGGAACGCATATTAAACTTGATATGTTACCGTCGTTACCGGATATTTGATCAAACCTCGGGTCATTACCGCCCAAATTGGTTATTATTGATTTCTTTTCGGTAAAGACTTTTCCTGCTATTCCGCAATCGGTTGACATTTTTTTACATTCAATTAATCCGCTGTTAATATCGTTTTCGTGTTTTTTGTCTTTTAAGCCGTAAACGACTTTTACCTGCAATGTATTATCGGAATCGTCATACAACATTAACGAGCCTTTTTCCGCATTTACGGTTTCTATTGCTTTATCCAATATTATGCCGATTAAGCGTTTTAAATCGTCTATAAAATTAACCGCCTGCGATATACTGTATAATACCGACAAATTATGCAAAGTTTTATTCAGCTCTACGATTTGTGCTTCCTGTTCTTTGTTTTTGATAAATTTTCTTAAAATCGGTTCGATACAATTAAAAACCTGTTCAAGATAATTTATGTCTTTTTCTTCAAATTCGGAATTATCGTTTTTTTTGCTTATGAAGCCTACGCAAACGGGTATTTCTTCATTATAAAATATTTTTATGTATTCCGTTTCCAAATCGTTTAACTTGTATGTATCCCAAAACGATTGATACAAAAATTGTCCGTCCGAATTTATCGGTTTTATCAGTTTTTCTGTCCCGTTTTGCAAAAACGGTGCATTATTTATGCTAAATTCATAATCCGTTTCGGCATTATCCGAAATATCTTTTGTTTGAAATATTCCGTTATTGTTTATAAAAAATTTTATATTCTTTAAATTTAAAGATTCTTTTACCAAAAATGCCGTTTTTGCGAGCAAATCTTCTATTGAACGGGATTGGTTTGCTATCATGTTCAAATCAAAAAGATTGTGCAGTTCAAGCACATTTTTTTGCAGATTTTGTACTTTTTCAACTAATTCATTTTCCATCATAAAATATATTATATACCAATTATAAAATATTACCCGTCATTCATTCGGTTTATTTTTATATTCGTTTTCCAAAATTGCCAGTAAGAGCGATGAAATTACCGTTGTTCCTATAAGATATTTTGTTATTACAAAGGAAATGGCTTTTAACCACGGTTTTTTCTCCGAATCCAAAAAAATCCATACGACCGAAGCCGGAATTGCCAGCGGAAGTGTTAATTTGGTATTTCTTTTAAAACTCGCAACATAACTGTCTTTTTTCTTCATGAGTTTTTGTTTTTTTTCTTCTCGGTCTATTATATTTTTTCCGAAGGTCACATTTGTATATTTTGGGGAAAATCCGCTAATCAAAATTCATTCCTTTTTTTGTTATTGTTGTTCGGTTTATTTGAGTTTACTCTTGAAATTTTAACACAAACATTGTATCCTCTTTGATTTTTTTTACGGTTACAACTTTCAAATTGTTACATTCCGATATTTTTTCCCGCTTAAATCCCTCGATAAAGCCGACACCTTCTTTATCGCCAAGAATTTTCGGTGCAATAAATTGTATCAATTCATCGGCTAAATTTGCTTCAATTAACCCCCGGTTAAGTTTGCTTCCGCATTCGCTTATTATGCTTTTTATGCCTTTTTCGTAAATCTTTTTTACGGCTTCTTTTAAATCAATTAAATTATTATTTGTTGCACATTTAATTATTTCAACATTCGAAGGATATTTTTGTATTTCTTTTTCCGTTCTGTCTTTTGAAGTAATTATATATACTTTCGTGCCGTCGTTGTTATAAACATTTGAAGTTTCGCTTGTTCTTAATTTTGAGTCTATAATTATTCTTACGGGATTTCTTCCGTTTTTAAGCCGGCATGTCAAAAAAGGGTTGTCCTTTATTACGGTTTCGCTGCTTGTGAGGATTGCGTCATATTTATTGCGTAACTTTTGAACTTCTTTTCTTGAATATTCGTTTGTTATCCATTTTGATGACCCTTTTGAAGTTGAAATTTTACCGTCGAGAGTCGTTGCGGTTTTTATTGTAATATAAGGTAATTTTTTTGTATGGTCTTTAATAAAAAATTTATTTAATTCTTTGCACTCGTTTTCAAGTACACCCGATATGACTTCAATTCCCGCCGATTTTAATTTCTTTATTCCGTTTCCGCACACTTTTTCGTTAGGGTCTCGCATTCCGCAAATTACTCTTTTTATTCCTTTTTCTATTATAAAATCGGCACAGGGCGGAGTTTTTCCCGTATGCGAACAGGGTTCTAAATTTACGATTAGAGTTTTTCCTTTTAAGTCGGTTTTTGCGTTTAATATTGCGTTTCTTTCCGCATGATTTCCGCCGTAATATTCGTGCCTTCCGCTTGATATTATATTAAATTCGTCATCGATTATAATTGCACCCACAAGAGGATTTGGCGAGGTTTTTCCTTCGCTTTTTTGGGCAAGATTTATGCACTTTTTCATCAGGCGTTCGTATTCTTTTTGCATTATTTTACCTTTGAATAAAATGCTTCCGTTATTATTTGCGAATATTTACCTTTTTCGTTTACGGAAAAAATTATCAGATTTTTTCCTCCCTCACGCTCTGCAACTCCGATAATACCTTCTATATGCTTTATCGGTAAATTTGATATTTCGATATTTATTTTTGCGTAAGGTATCTCTTGATTAAATCCTTTTAATTTTCCTTTTTCGCTTACTTCTATTTTATCCGTTTTTATTAATTTATATTTATATTTGTTTGCAATATCCGCCAGTTTTTCCTGCAAACCGTCATCTTCAATATCTTTTTGCGTAACCAAATCATTTTTAACCGGCTCTATTATTATCATTTTTTGGTCGGTAGCCTTATGCTCCGCAAAAATCATTTTGTTTTTTAATACCCGTATATTTTTTTCTATTGTATATTCATCGCTTATTTGAGATAAATCGGCAACATCTTTTACTTTTTCGGTTATTTCTTCTTTGTTTTGAGAATTGTATTCACTGATTTTATCTTTGACAAAATCTATTACCCCCAAATGAACCAAACCGAAAAACACCAAAATTGCAATAATTGTTTTTATTATAAAGGTTAAACAGCCTTTCATTAAAACTCCTTTATATTTGTTTTTTTTTGATTGAAATTCGTTGAAATTTGTAATACATTAAGTATAACTATGATAAATAAAGAAATCAAGAATACGGACAGTTCGGAAGTCGATTATAATTTGGCAACGCCAATGTTTAAACAGTTTCTCGATATCAAACGCAATTATCGGGGCGTTGTTCTTTTGTATCGTATGGGTGATTTCTATGAGGGATTTTTTGAGGACGCTCTTGTTTTTAACAGAGTTTTGGGGCTTACTCTTACTCACAAAGACGGCGGTGCGTTGGGCAGCGTACCGATGGCAGGCATGCCCGTTAAAGCCTTGAATACTTACATTCCGAAATTTTTGGAAAATAATATAAAAGTTGCGGTCTGCGAACAGCTTGAAAATCCGAAAGATGCAAAAGGTTTGGTAAAACGTGATATCGTTAAAACAATTACCGCAGGCACGATTACGGAATTAAATCTGTTGGAACCCGGCGGGAATAATTATCTTGCTTCCGTTATAAAAGTCGATAATTCTTACGGTCTTGCATATACCGATATTTCAACGGGTGAATTTAAAATTACGGCAGGTTCGTTTAATGAAATTTTATCCGAATTGGCAAGAATTAAGCCCGTAGAAATTTTGGCTCCGATAAAAAAACAAAAAATCATGCCTTTTCAGGTTGTGCCTGACGAACAGGTTGATTTGCCCGAGGAAATAACCGAACTTTATCCTTGTACGAAAATGCCTTTATCTGCTTTTAACGAAAATACGGCAGTCGAAAACATAAAAAAACTCTTTAATGTTGTTTCTTTGGAATCCTTCGGTTATTCGGAATTTAAACCCGCTTTTTGTGCCGCAGGTGCCGTTGTTGAATATATTTTTGAAACGCAAAAAGGTGTGTTGCCGAAATTTGACGTTATTAAGCCTTATCATCTTTCCGAATTTGTTTCCATTGATTCCGCAACAAGAAGAAATTTGGAACTTTTACAAACTTCAAGAGATAAATCAAAATACGGAAGTTTGCTTTGGGCAATTGACAGGGTTAAAACACCGATGGGGTCACGTTTGCTTAAAACTTGGATTACTCAGCCGATTAAAAATATTGCCGAAATATCTTCAAGACATAATGCCGTTGAAGAATTGCTGAATAATCCTTCCGCTCGTATTTCTTTGAGTAATCTGCTTTCTTCCGTTTCCGATATCGAAAGATTGGCGGTTAAATTAAGTAATTCCTCCGTTTCACCCCGTGATTTTTTGGCGTTAAAAAATGCCCTTGCTTTATTGCCTGATTTTAGCGAGATTTTCGCAGGATTATCAAATGAATATATTAATGCTTTTCCCGCCGATATTTCTTCGTTGGTTGAATTTGCCTCGATTATTGACCGTTCGATTAACGAAGAGGCTCCCGTTTCCGTTAAAGACGGCAACGTTATTAAAAATGACGTAAATGCGGATTTGGATTATTACAGAAGTTTGTTAGAAGGCGGAGAAGAATGGTTAACCGAGTTTGAAAATCAGCAAAAAGAACTCTCCGGCATTAAAAATCTGAGAGTTAATTACAACAAAAATTTCGGTTTCTTTATAGAAATTACAAAATCAAATCTTTCGCAAGTTCCCGTGAATTATGTCAGAAAACAAACGCTTACCAATGTTGAACGTTTTACAACGGAAGAATTACGCAAGCATGAAAATGATGTTTTCTCGGCTCAGTTTAAAACTCTTGAATTGGAACAAAAAATTTATGCGGATTTAACGGAATATTCAAAAACATTTGTTGACGATATAAAACAAATTGCTCATTTTATTGCAAGGTTGGATGTTCTTATATCTTTTGCGGTTACGGCTTCGGAATCTTCTTATGTTAAACCGGAGATGACAACTTCCGAAGAATTATACATAAAAGACGGTCGTCATCCCGTTGTTGAAAAAATTATTCCGATGGGGCAATATGTTCCTAATGATTTAAAACTTTCATCGGGGGTACATAATCCCGAGGATACCCAATTTATGATTTTAACGGGTCCGAATATGGCGGGAAAATCCACTTTTATGCGTCAAAATGCACTCATTGTGCTTATGGCTCAAATCGGCTCGTTTGTTCCGGCTTCTTATGCAAAAATAGGTATTGTCGATAAAATTTTTACAAGAGTCGGTGCCGTTGACGATTTATCCCTCGGTCAATCCACTTTTATGGTGGAAATGAACGAAACGGCTTATATTCTTAATACCGCAACGGAAAAAAGTTTGATACTTCTTGATGAAATCGGAAGAGGTACTTCAACTTATGACGGTGTCGCAATTGCATGGTCGGTTGCTGAATATATTGCCACTCAAATTAAAGCTCGCACTATTTTTGCTACTCACTACCATGAATTAAATGTTATGCCAAATTCAATCGAACAAATTAAAAATTACAGAATTACTTTGAGCGAAGAAAACGGACAAATTAATTTTCTAAGAAAAGTAGTCCCAGGCAGTGCAAGCAAAAGTTACGGTATTCAGGTTGCTAAAATGGCGGGGCTTCCGTCTTCTGTTATTTCAAAAGCGGAAAATATCATGACCAGAATGCAAAAGGATTATTCCAAAAATTTGGCTTCAAAAAAAGCAAAATCCTCTGCCTCAAATGCTCCTCAATTAACTTTATCTTTTGAGTAGAAGGTTTTTATGTTTGATTTCTTGAAACGTGATACAGGTATTATATTTTTAATAACCGTTTTGTTTTTTGCCGTTTTGCCTTTCTTTTTTCTTCATCAGGGATTGTTGTTGATTGATACGGGGCGTGAATTTTATTTGCCTCAACAAATTTTAAACGGCTCGGTGCTTTATAAAAATCTGTTTAATATATACGGGCCTTTATCGTACCTGTTTAATGCAGGTTTGTTTCTTTTGTTCGGTCAAAAAATAACGACTTTATATTGGGCGGGCGTTTTAAATTCGCTTTTGATTGTGATTGTTGTATTTTTGATTTCAAGAGAATTTTTGAAAAAAGACATTTCTTTTTTACTGTCGGGTTTTATTATGTTTTCCCTCGTTTATCCCACTTTTTTATATAATTCCAATTTGACTTATTCTTTTGCAATTGTTTATGCTTTATCTTCTTTTTTGTTATCGCTTTTGTTTTTTGTTAAATATTTAAAAAGCGATAATTTAAAATATTCGTATTTGGCTTCTTTTTTTGCCGGAATAAGTATTGCAAACAAATATGAATTTGCACTTTATCCGTTTTTAATTTTCTTTGTTTTACTGTTTGTAAAACGCTCGGGAATAAAATCTTTTTTGTATAACCTCTTTTTGTTTTTATCGGTGCCTTTGTTTTGCTTTGCCGTACTCATAGTTCAGGGATTTAATTTTTCCGACTTTAAAGAAACAGTTATAATGTTTAATTCGATGATAAATGCTCCTTCCATAAAGGTTTTTTTCTCAAAATTCGGACTTTTTTTTGATAAAGAAATATTTTTACCTATGGTTCTTCGTCAAAAAATATATGCGGTATTCGGTTTTTTGCCGATTTTAAATTTATTATTATTTTTGTTCCTGTCTTTTTCAAAAAAAATCTATAAAAATATACCGTTGTTTTTCTTTTCGACGGCAACAATTTTGGTTTCTTACAAATCCTTTTTATTTTTGAATATTCAACACATGGGCGTATTTCTTTTGCCGGTTGTAATTTTGAATTTTATCGTATTGCTTTCTTCGTTTAATATAAACAAAAATATTGTTAAATTATTTTTTGCGGCATTTATTCTTTTGTTTTTTGCAAATGATTTTAATTCCCTGAAAAATAAAGATTACTTATTGAATACATCAAAAGGTTATATTTACACATATAAAAAAGACGGTTTGCCGATAAGCGAAGTATCCGCTTTCCTCGAAAAAAATTCGGTTCCGACGGATAAAGTCGTTGTTTTGCCGGAAGGTCTTTTTATTAATTTTGTTGCAAACAGGCAAGGCGATAACATGTATTATAATTTCAATCCTCTTTTTTACAATGATGTGTATGGCGAAAGTAAACTCCTTCAACATTTCACCGAGAATAAGCCCGAATTTTTTGTATTGCTTACCTTTATAAATAATATCGAATACGGGCATGCTTTTTTTGGTTTTGATTATGCCGAAAATTTTTATGAGATGATATTATTAAATTATCAATCGGTTTACGAAAAGAACGGTGTTAAAATTTTTAAAAGAAAGATATAAAAATGAGAGAAATTGCTTTAATAAATCACGGTTGCCCGAAAAATCTTATTGACTCCGAATTAATGCTCGGCAAATTGGCACAAGCCGGCTACAAAATTACGCTTGATGAATCAAAAGCCGATATTGTAATTATTAACACATGTTCTTTTATAAACGATGCGGAAAAAGAATCGGTCGAGTCAATTTTTCAAATGATTAATGCAGGTAAAAAAATTATTATTGCAGGTTGTTTGCCTCAAAAATACAAACGTGAATTATCGGAGCTTATCCCCGAAGCTCTCGGCTTTATCGGACCTGCCGATATTGATAAAATTGTTGATGTAGTTAAAAAAATTACAAAAGATAAAGCCGTTAAATATGAAGTAAGCGATAATCCTCAATATTTTTATCCCGAACACATTAAACGTCAGCAAATTACAATGGGGGCAAGTTCTTATGTAAAAATTGCCGAAGGCTGTGATTTCGCTTGCGGATATTGCGTTATTCCTTCGTTAAGAGGTAATTACCATTCAAGAAAAATTGAAGATATTGTGTCGGAAGTGAAAGAACTTGCCGATAAAGGTACTTCAGAAGTTATTTTGATTGCACAGGATACTTCAAGCTACGGCAAAGATTTATACGGCAAGCCTTCTTTGAAAGAATTATTAATTGAATTAAATAAAATTGAAAATTTGAATTGGATTAGAATTATGTATGCTTACCCGTCTTTATTATCGGATGATTTGTTGAAAACAATCAATGAACTTGATAAAGTCGTTAAATATATTGATATTCCTTTGCAACACGTAAGCAAAAAAATACTTTCGGCAATGAACAGACCCGTTGCCGATTATCGAAAATTAATCGAAAAAATCAGAAAATTTATTCCGAATGTTGCAATAAGAACAACTTTTATCGTAGGTTATCCGACGGAAACGGAAGAAGATTTTAATGAATTATACGAGTTTATTCGTGATATGAAACTTGACAGGGTCGGAATTTTTGAATTTTCAAAAGAAAAAAATACCCTTGCATATTCGCTAAAACCTCAAATTCTTTCAAAAGTAAAAAAACAGCGTAAAAAAGCCCTGATGAAATTACAACAAAGTATTTCCGCCGAAAGAAACAAAAAACTTACGGGAACGAAAACAGATTGTATTATTGAAACGATTAATCAAGACGGAACGGTTGTTGCCCGTTCTTATGCAGATGCTCCGGAAATTGACGGACTCGTTTATATTAACACGACAACTCCCGTTCTTCCGGGTGATATTATCACCGTTAAAATTACGGGAGCCGTCGAATATGATTTAATTGCCGAGTTCTAAACCCCAAATGCAACTTTTTTTACGTTTTTATATTTTTGAACTCTTCTGTCTTTTATTGCTTTCGGATTGTTTTTAATCAAATTGTTTATTATGTTTTTTACTTCAGCTTTATTTTTTTCGCTCGTATAAATATCTGCTAATTTTAATGCGATATCTATATGGTCGGGGTGGAGTCGATTTAACAGTATCAGTTTTTCTTTTGCAATTTTCAGCCTTCCGAGTCTGTAATCCAAAAATACTTCCAATACTTGCGTATCAAAATCATCATTTATGCTCATTGCCAATGTCAGATATTTTTCGGATTCGTTATATCTTCTCATTTTATAAAGATTTGCAGCCAAATTATATAAAATTACGTGTTGATTTTGAATATCCGTTGTTACCAGCGGTAAAATTTTGTATAAAATTCTGTTCGACCTCTCATATTGTCTTTTATATGCGTATTTTATTGCCAAATCTACCCAGGCAATTATGTTTTGTCTGTCATTTTGAATTTCGGAAATTAATCTTTGCAATTCCATTTCAAAGTTTTCACCGGGGTACATTGTTAAAATGTTATGGTAAAACATATTTTTATATTGGTCTTGTGTTAAGGGTTTATCCGTTACATCCGGTATCATTTTATAAACCAACATTAACGTATTCAAATCCCGTTGAGTAATTTGTTTATCCGGATTTATTAAGTCATAAGAATCACCCGAGTAGTGCATAATATCGTTTTCATCCGCACTGTGACCCCACAAGCCTAATGCATGTCCTATTTCATGCAGTGCTATTTTCCCGATTTTGTTACCGTCATAATAATTTCCGTTGTTATCCGTTTGTTTTATTTTTATTTCGGTTTTAACCAAAGTTTCATTACTTACCGAAGGTGTTGCAACTGCCGTTATATTTTGATTATTGCCATATCGGTCGGATATTAAATTGGTAAAATTAACGTTGATTTTCGCACTTCTTTCATTATTGACTTCTTTAAATGCCAATTCACCGTTTGTTGCTGTTTGCCATTCCAAAAATGCATTCCTTACCGCATGATAATATTCCTGAGGAACTTCAATTCCTGACGAAATGTTATATGTAATCGGTTCTGAATTATTCCACCGTAAAAGCTGGTCTTCATATAATACGTTATCTATGTATGATGAGCCTATTCTCTCTTCTATTGTTTTTCGCATATTTGCAAGAGATTGTTCCGCAGCTTCGCTTGCTTCGTCAAAACCGTCCAATTGTGCTATATCATATAATTCTTTTTGGTTTTCATAAGTCGGTTCCAAATTTGATAAGGTTAACGCTTTATAATATATCGGTTCGGGGTTCTCAGGTCTTGCTTCCGATGCCATATTAAACATATTTAATGCTTTCGGATAATCTTTTATTTCATAGTATTTTTTCCCCTGATTTAATAAATAATCCGGCAATAAAAATTTAACGTAAAACAGCGTTCCCAACACTATTATTACTATGACCATAAACCATATCAGCGAAATTTGAAAATTTTTGGTTTTCTTTTCCCTTATTTGTTTATTATCCATTTTTATGCTCCTTATGTTATTTTTTTAATTCAAGTATTTCCGAAAGTTTGTCCATCTCCAATTTTGAAAGATTTTCCGAATTTCCTTTTATTTTGAAATATTCCGCAAACTTCGGAGTTGTTTTTATATTATAAGATTTTCCGTTTGCATCTCTTTTTCTGCTTATTAACCCTTTTTCAAGCAATTCTTTTATATGTTCGTATGCACTTGCCCCACGAAAATCTTTTAACACGGATTGACGTATAGGCTCTTTTAATGCTATTACCGTTAATGTTTTTAACACCGCATTTGATATATCAACAGGGCATAATTTCTCGACAATGTCCGTATATTCTTCTTTTACTTGTATAATATATCCTCTTTCATCGTCAATTTCCAATGCTCCGTCACGTGAAGAATAATCCATTATTAGGGATAACATTGCTTCCTCCACGGCTTCTTCTTCACATTCCAATATTTGTGCAATCTCTTTTAATTCGACGGCTCTTCCCGTGACAAACAATACCGCTTCTATTTTTGATTTTAAATCCGTATCTTTCACTATGCCGTCCTGCTCTCTTCCGTTTCTTCCAATGCCGTTTCCGCAGGTTTTCCTTTTACCACGTATAAATCCGAATAAAATTCCTCCTGCTCCAAGTCAAAATCACTTTCAGCAGATAAAAACAACAAGGCTATATATGCCGATATTTTATCCAATCCCAAAAGCGTCAGCGTGTTAAGTTCGACTTTTTCTTCTTTCTCAAAAATTTTGATAAGATTTTCATGCAGAATTTTTACACTGCTTTCTATATATTCTTCATGAGCTATGTTGATTATGTCATCTGCCGACATATTGCCGTAATTTCTTACTCTTCTTTTATTTGCACGCTCCAAAGAATTTTTTATTGCCTGCTTTTTATCAAGCTGTTCATAAAATTCCAACTGTCTGATTAAGTCTTTTAACGTTACCGTTCTGTTGCGGTTTTGTTTTATACTTGTTCTTCTTTGAATGATGTCTTCTATCGGTATTACATTATCCGGATAATCAAAATAATATAAGTCGTCCGTAAATCTTGAATCCCCCTCGGGATATTCCGGGTCTTCTTCCGGTTCCTGCACCGAAAACTGAAGCGGGTCTATTCCCACAAGCACGTTTGATTTTAATTTCAGCAATACCGCCAAAAAGAACAATGCTCTTCCGCTTATCCTTAAATTGTTTGATTTGCTCTCCGCTATATGTAACATGTATTTATTTGCAATATCGCTTATATCAATATTCCACGGGTCAAGTTTTCCGAGTTTCG
The DNA here is from genome assembly GCA_964531015.1 of uncultured Muribaculaceae bacterium. Lineage (GTDB taxonomy): Bacteria > Cyanobacteriota > Vampirovibrionia > Gastranaerophilales > Gastranaerophilaceae > Avigastranaerophilus. The sequence goes on along the minus strand of CAZHCP010000012.1, from coordinate 14,423 downwards.
CCATTTGAACAAGTACTTCTATCCCGTCAAGCTCTTCATTCGGGTCTTTTATTGCGTCAAAATCGTATCCTAACTCTTTAAGGTAGGCATCTATCGAACTTTGTCCATAAAAATTTTCTGTTTCCTGTTTATTTATCATTTTCTCAATCCCTGAATTTAACACCCGTTACTCTTGTCTTGCCTCTTTCTTTTTGAGTAACGCCTATTGTTATGTTTGCAGATTCTATCATCGGTTTTCTGTGGCTTACTACGATAAATTGGGTGCTTTTTGCCTGTTCCTGTATGATTTCCGCCAATCTTTCCACGTTAATTCCGTCCAAATTCGCATCAACTTCATCCAATGCGTAAAACGGTGCCGGAAGGTATTTTTGTATCGCAAATACAAATGCCAACGCCGTTAAAGATTTTTCACCGCCCGACATTGCTCCCAATTTCTGTTTCGTTTTATCTCTTATTTGTGCTTTGATTGTTAAACCGCCCTCAAACGGATTTTCCTCGTTTTCAAGCATTAACGTACCTTCACCTTGCGATAATTTCGTGAATATTTCTTTAAAGTTTTCGTTTATGTTGTTATAGGTTTTCATAAACGTTTCTTTTTTTACCTGTTCATATCCGTTCATTTTATCGAGAATTTGCATGCGTTCGTTCGTTAATGTGGCAATTTGCTGTTTTTTCTCTTCCTGTCTTGCCTTTACTTCATCATAGGCTTCTATTGCAAGCATGTTTACGGGTTCCATTTCTTCCATGCGTTTTTGCAGTCTTTGAATTTTTCCCGTAATTTCCTCCGTTGATATTTCCGTCGGAATTAATCCTTTTATATCAATTTCGTTTTGTTTTAATTCGTTGATTATTTCTTCAAGCTCCGGTTCGAGTTCTTTTCTTCTTGTAATGTATGATTCTATTTGTTCGCCGATTTTTTCAATTTCGTTTGTTATTTTATCTCTTTGCTTTTCGGCATTTAACAATTCATCATGAACGATATCTCTTTGCTTTTGCAATTGTACCAGCTTTTCGCCGAGGGCTTTTATTTTTTCTTCCGATTTTACGACTTTTTCTTCTATCAGTTTTATTTCTTCTTGGTATTTAGCTTTGTCAACTTCTCCAAGCTCATTGTCTTTTATGAGTTTTTGGATTTGTTCTTCTTTTGCTTTAATTAATTCTTTGTTAAATTCAATATCCTTGTTTGCCTGATAAATTTCACCGTTTATTCTTACGACTTTGTTTTGATATTCTTTTATTTTATTTTCAATTGCGGAAGTCATTTCTTTTAATTTCTTTAATTCGCCTTCCGTCATTTTGCTTTCGATTTCGGCAATTTTATCTTGCAACACAAGCATTTTCTCATTTATGGTTATGAGTTTTTCTTCGTATTTTTCAAGCTCTTTTTCCGTCTTTTCGATTTTCGGTTCGTTTTCTTTTATGAGTCTTGTATATTCTTCTATTCTTTGTTCGTTTGTTTCCGCCTGCTTGTTTAAATTATTCAATTCTATTTTTGCACCGTTCAATGCCGTCATTGTATTTGAATAATTTGTTCTGATTTTTTCCTGCCTTGCGGATAATTCTTTTTCTTTTCTTTCCAATTCGGAATATTTTGCTTTTAATTCGTTAAACCTTGTTTTATATTTTGCCAATTCTTCATCTTGATTTTGACTGAATTTTAAACCCGTTTCACGCCTGTCACCGCCTGTTATTGCACCGGATTTTTCAAACAAACTGCCGTCGAGCGTAACAAGTCTGTATTTTCCGATTAATCTTTTTGCACAATCGTAATCTTCAACAATTAAAGTATCGCCGAGTGCATAGAAAAACGCATCAAGATATCTGTCTTCAAAATCAATTAAATTTATTGCATAATCTATAACTCCTTTTTCTTTCGGGAGTTTTAATCCGCTCGGGGCTTTTTTCATTTTGTTTAACGGAAGGAATGTCGCACTGCCGGCTCTTGCGGTTTTAAGATAATTAATGCACTCTCTTGCAACTTCTTCATCTTCGACAACGATGTTTTTCATTCTTCCGCCCATTGATACTTCAAGTGCCGTAGAATATTCTTTTTCAACGCTTCCCAATTGTAAAAGCGGAGCATGAACCCCTTGTATTTTCGCCTTTAAAATAGTATCCGTTGCACGACCCAAATTAATTTCTTCATAAGCACTTTGTTGTGCTTCTATTTTCAATATGTTTTTTTGAGCGGCCTGTATGTCATACATTAAATCGGACATTTCGCCTTTATTCTTGTCCGTATTGTATATTATGTTTTCTTGAGCCAACTTATAGTCGCCAAGCTCTTTTGTAAGTTCTTCAACTTGTACAACCAACTTATCTTTATTGTCTTTAAAATTAATTTTAAAATTGTTTAAATCGGCAAGAGTCTTTTTTGCATTTTCGATTTCTTTTTTGGTTGTTGCCAACTCGGTTTCAAGCGGAATGGAATTTGTTTTTATTTCCCATTCTTCTTCTTTCAGTTTTTCCAGTTCTTTTTTAAGATTGTTTCTTTCTTCCAATTGTTTATCGGCATTTTTGTTTAAACCGGATACTTCTTCCAGAATTTTGCTTAATTCTTTTTCCTGTATCTTTATATTTTCTTCCGTTTGGGCAATTTCTTCTTCTTTTGCTTTTATTTTTAACTCGGTTTGAGTGATTTTATCTTTGTGATTTTCAATACCGTTTTTTGCATTTTCGATTGTTCTTAAATTGTCGTGCATATTTTTTTCAACGGCATTTATAGCCAAATTCTTTCTTGAAATTTGACCCTTTAATTCTTCCAATTCTTTTTTTGTTTCTATTTGTTCCGCTTCTCCGTTATTTTTAACGAGTTCGGATATTTCGTTGTATCTTGTTTTTATTTCGGCAAGACTTTTTTCCAATTTCTTCAAATTGGCTTCTTCGTCTTTTTTCTTTTTGTTAAATTCCAAAATATTTTGGTGTGCGATTTCCAATTTTCTTTTTATGTCAAAATATTTTACGGTTGTAATTTGACTTTCCAATTGGAATTTTTCTGTTTTTAATTTTTGATATTTCAGTGCGGTTTCTTTTTCCTGCGATAATCGCTCTATTGAAGATTCTATTTCGGTTAATATCAAATTTGCATTGTCGACTCTTTCAACAACGGTCAACAATTCGTTTTGAGCCTTCTCGATTCTTCTGTTAAAATCGGCAATACCGGCAATTTCGTCTATAATTTTTCTTCTTTCAACCGTCGAACAATTCGTAATGCTCATTACATCACCCTGCATCATTACGTTGTAGCTGTTCGGCGTTATTCTGTATTTTTCAAGTTTGGTATGAATTTCCGTAAGTGTTGCCACTTTATCGTTAAGATAATAAATACTGTTGTAGCCTTGCGTTGATTTTCTTATTTTTCTTGCAACGCTTATTTGCTCTTCATCTTTGTTTTCGGGCTCGAAAACAACTTTAACGAAGGCTTCGTTTTTCTTGTTATGGGTTGAAATGAAATCCGAAAGTTGTTCCGTTCTCAAATTTCTTGCACTTGTCAGCCCGAGTGCAAACAATACACTGTCTATGATATTACTTTTTCCCGAACCGTTAGGACCCGATATTGTCGTAAATCCCTTTAAAAACGGTATTGTAATATCACTTGCGAATGATTTGAAATTATCTACTTCCAGTTCTTTAATGTACATTAATTTTGATGATACCCGTATTTTTCTCTTTATCGGCTTTTCGCCATGCTCGAACATTATTTATTACACAACAAATAAACATAATAGTCAAAATCATTACATAATATTAAAATTCTTAACAATTCTCCGTGAAAAGAGTTATTCTTTTATTCCGCCGCTTAAAATATCGTTTATGAAATATTTTCTTCCGATTAAAAATACTCCGATGACAGGCAGGCAACAAATAACCGAAAATGCACATAAAGCACCCCAATCGGTAAGTTCTCTGAAACTTCCTTTGAATTTTGCAAGGGCAAGCGGAAGTGTTTGCATTGAATCCCCCGTTGTTACAATCAGCGGCCACATAAAAGAGTTCCAGGTTGTTATAAAAGTAAAAATTCCGAGCGTTGCAACGGCAGGCACGGCAAGCGGAAGTGCTATTTTTAAAAATACTTCGACTTCACTGCAACCGTCCGTTTTCGCCGACAGTTCCAAATCCTTCGGCAGGGATTTAAACCATTGCCTCATCATAAAAACTCCGAAACCGCCGAAAAATCCCGGAATTATTAAGGCATGATAATGATTAATCCAATGAAATTCCTTCATAAGAAAGAATAACGGTACGATATTTACCTGCGGAGGTATCATCATTGAAACAAGAATAAGCAGAAATAATTTTTCTTTATGCTTGAAATTAAAGCGTGCAAAACCGTAACCTGCCATTGTCGAAAATGTTATTTGACCGAGTGTTGTTGCAATTGCAACAAAAAAGCTGTTCCAAAAATATTTTAAAATATCCGTACTTTTCAACACGTAGGAGTAGTGTTCTCCCGTAATTGTTTCGGGTATAAATTTTATGTTCCCCGTTATAATTTCGCCGTTTTCGCTTAAAGATAAACTTATCATGTATAAAAGCGGTAATAACATTGAAATTGCACCCGCAGTTAATATAATATATCCGATAATTTTGTATGCTTTTTTCATATAATTTGAATTATATCATTAATTTATTGTTGTTGTTTTGTTTTCTTAAAATATACATCCGGCATTTTACGACATAAAAAATTTTTTCAAAGTCCTATCCAATGGGAGAGGATTTCTGTGAGAGTTGATTTTGGAAATAAAAACTCATAAAGTCCGCAAATAATTTAAAATTAAGAAAAATTTGTAATTATTGCTTTTTTTCTTAACAATACGACAGAATGTACGGCAAGTGCCTGTTTTTGACCTATTGAATCCTGTTCCTCCATTGTTTTTGCTTTTATTGAAATTTGCGATTTGTCAATTTCCAAAATATTGGCAATTTTCTCTCTCATCAATGGAATATACGGTTTCATTTTCGGTTCCTGCACAATAATCGTATTATCAAGATTATTTATAACATAGCCCTTCTCTTTGACCGACGAATATGCTTTTTTTAGCAATATCATGCTGTTTATATCTTTATATTCGGGGTCGTTATCAGGGAAATGTGTGCCGATGTCACCAAGTGCCAAAGCTCCAAAGAGTGCGTCAATGATGGAATGTGCCAAGGCATCCGCATCGGAATGCCCCAACAATCCTTTTTCATATTCGATTTCAATACCGCCGAGAATAAATTTTCGATTCGGAGTCAATCTGTGCAGGTCAAACCCTTGTCCTATTCTATACATTTTCGCTCCCCCAAACAAATTTGTTCACAGCCTTAACAAATCCGTCATTTTTAACATCATCGGTAACATAAGTTGCAACAGCTTTAATTTCCTTTGTTCCGTTGCCCATTGCAACCCCGATACCCGCCGCAGTAACCATTTCGATATCATTGTTTTGGTCACCGACAGCCATAACTTCATCTGTCGTAATACCGTATTTTTCTGCCAAAAATTTTATGGCATTGCCTTTTGTTGCTTCCTTATTCGCAATTTCGCAGAAAATATTTGTTGATTTTACAACATATATTTGCGGATATTTTTCGTGCAATTCTTCTATTAAGTTTTCGATTAATTGTGTGTCACGGTCAATTGCAAGAATTTTGTTTAATTTACTAAAATCAAGCTCATCAAAGGAGTTTACCTTAAAATAATCAATTCCTTTATCTCCGACATAAGCCTTAATATAATCATTGTCATTTTCCACAAACAGCACGTCTTCAATATAAACATTCATGTGAATGCCTCTGGCTCTGAGCATTTTAACGATTTCTCCCGCAATATCTTCGTTTAAATACTTAACCTGCAACGTTTCACCTTCGTAAGATTTTATTAATCCGCCCTGATAACAGATTAAAGGACATTTTATTCCGAGTTCGTCGGCTATGGATTTTGTACCGCTAAAACTTCTTCCTGTTGCAATTACAACGGAAATATTGTGTTTCACAAGTTCGCAAATACAATCCTTTACACCTTGTGTAATCCCTTTTTCGGGTGTGTAAATCGTTCCGTCTATATCGGTAACAACCATTTTTATCATAATTTATATGCCCTCATTAATGCCGAAATTGTTTTTGCGTCATTAATTTCACAATTTTTTATCATATTAAAAACATCGTTTTTATCAATTAACATGTAATTTAAAATTTCTCCTTCGTCCAAATGCTGTCCTTTAAATGAAAGATTTTCGGCTTTGAACAGATATAACTTTTCGGTGCAAAATCCGGGGCTTGTCCAAATGTATCCCAAACTTTCCCAATTTTCGGCATTATATCCGGTTTCTTCTTCAAGCTCACGTTTTGCCGCCGATAGTACGCTTTCGTTTGTTTTGTCCAATTTCCCCGCAGGTAATTCATAAAGACATTCGTTTGTTGCATATCGGAATTGTTGAACCATGACAATTTTATTTTCAATTTCCGCAACGATTACAACCCCGCCACTGTGATGAACAACCTCTCTTACGGACTTTTTTCCGTCCGATAATTCAACATCATCTTTTGTAATGTTAAAAACTTTTCCGCTGTATATGTCGGTGCTGTTTAATTTTTTTTCAAATAACTTTTCCATAAGAAAATTATACTTTAATTTTACCGAAATTGCAGTTATTTTTTCACGAAAATTTGAACATGGTATAATATTTTTATGAAAGAAAAACACATAATAGGATTTTGGGGATATCCGAACCCTAAAATTATTGATAAATATAAAATTTTATACCCTAACGCAACTTGGGTTGATTTTGACATTGATTACGGATTTCAAAGCCCCGACATATTGCCGGAGTCGTATTGCAAAATCATAAAAAACATTATTAACTGTGCTTTTCATTATAAAGAAGAATTAATTGTTATTTTGGCTCCAATCGGGAAAGATAAGTGCGACAGCGGTTGGTTTGCCTATGAAATATTAAAAGATATGGGATTTTTTCTTGAAGCCTCGTATTTTGAAGAAAAAACTTTTAAGCGTGAAGTTAAAATTTCAACTTCAAACCTTCCTTTACGGCAAAAAATCGAATTGATTACAAAAGGAATTTATGAACCGCAAAATATAAATCCGCCTCAATGCGAAGCAAAATTCGGGTTTTGGGGTGTTCCGCCGAATGATTTGTCCGTTTTGGATTTGTTTCCGCCCGAAACACATTTGTATGGCTGGACAAGGTGCGTTGAAGCAATGGCTCCTGCCGATATCGAATATGAAATGTTTGTTGACGAAAACGTACCAACCGTTTTTTATTCACAATCGTTTTGCTCAAAAGCCCAATTGGCAAAGTATCTTGCGGATAAATACAACGGACTTTATATTGATATGGATGATGTTGCGACAAATTCCATAAAAGCCAAAACGGAAGCATTTTTGAGGTTGAGATGACGGAAAATATTAAAATTGTTGCCGATGCCGGAACTACTTGGACTAAAATTGCGGAAGTTTCTTCCTCCGGTTTAATGTGCGATTTCGCCGAAAATTTAATAAAAATCGAAAACGGTTATAAATATTACGTTATCCCGTCAGGACGTTTAAAAGACATCAATTTTAAATTTGATAAGGCAACCGGTCACATGTCTTTAAACAAATTGAACAATAAAAAAGATTATGAAAACGAAATAATTGCTTTAATCAAAGGATTTTGCAAGCATTTTTGCGAAGATTCGATTATTTTGGATATGGGCAGCAGAGATTCAAAATGGGCAATGTTTAAAGACGGTAAATTTAAAGATTTGGATTGGAACAATAATTGTTCAAGCTCAACCGGTGCTACAATCGAAATGCTTTTGAAATTTTATAATACCGATGTGTCAAAGTTAAAAGTAAACAGCGAAAAATATGTAATAACCTGCGGAATTTTCGGTTTGGAAAAAATTATGGATGACATTGCAAAAGGCAATGAACCGGAGTATGCCGTTTCTAAATTTATACACGGAATTGCATATAACGCTTGGCAATTTGCCAAAAAACCCGAAAAATTATACTTATCCGGCGGTTTTTGCGAAAATAAATGTTTTGTTGATTCTTTAAAGCTGTATTGCGAGGTTGTTCCGTTGGGCAGGTTTTTGCTTTGTGAAGGACTGTTTGAAACTAATTGATATCCACAACGCTGACTCCGTCACCGCCTTCGGCATTTTCACCGGGTCTGAATTTCGCAACGTAAGGCGAAGTTGAAAGGTATTCCCTTATCAACTGTTTTAACGCACCCGTGCCATGCCCGTGAATAATATAAACCGGAGTTAAATTAACAAGGCTTGCTTTATCCAGATACGCTTCAATTTCATCAAGAGCTTCTTCACATCTAAAACCACGTAAATCGAGGGTTTGAGATATATTCCGTCTTTCTATCGCAAAATTCTTTGTAAAGACTCCTTTTGCTTTTGCCTCTTTTTTTATCAAATTTTTGTTCAAAACCGCAAGTTTATCTTTTTTTATTTTAGTTTTGATAAGTCCCATTTGAATTTGCACGTTTTTATTTTTATCCGGCAACGCTAAAATAATAACTTCCTGATTAAGCTCTTTTATCATTACTTTATCGCCGATATTGATTTTATCCCAATTAATCGCCGTGTATTTTTCCGCAATTTCATCTTCTTCTTTTCTGAAATCCGCTCTGATTGTCGTTTCAATGCCTGCAAGTTTATGAAAACTTCTTCTTGCGATTTTTTCCGATTTTTCTTCCCGCATTTCTTTTAAAATGTTTTTGATTTCTTCCCTTGCTTCTTCAATGGAAGTTTCATATTTTTTCTTATAAACGGCGATATTTTTCTTTTTATCTTTTTTGAGTTCGTTTAATTTGTCGTTTAAACTTTGTTCAAGCCTTTTAACGTTTTCCTGCTTTTCTTCAAGTTCCGCTTTTGCTGTTGAAAGTTCACGTTGAGTTTTTTGCAATTCTTCAAGAACAATTGCGGTTTCATCTTTTTGATTAAAATAAATATTTCGTGAGTTGTCGATGATATCTTTATTTAAGCCGAGGTTTTTACTTACCGCAATTGCATTGCTTGCCCCCGGAATACCGATTAAAAGTTTATACGACGGCAAAAGCGTATCAAGGTTAAATTCAACCGAGGCGTTTATAAAACCTTCTTTTAAACAGGCAAGCGATTTTAATTCGCCATAGTGCGTCGTTACCAATACAAACGAATTTTTCTTTTGTAAATGTTCCAAAACTGCTTGTGCAATGGAAGCACCTTCCTTAGGGTCTGTTCCTGCCGCTATTTCGTCCAGCAAAATTAAAGAATTGTCGTCGGATTTATTTACGATGTTGACGATATTTGCCATGTGTGCGGAAAAAGTTGAAAGACTTTGCGTTATGCTTTGCTCATCACCGATATCGGCAAACACGTTTTTAAACGGATAAATTTTCGCTTCGTAACAGGGAATAAGCATGCCGGCTTTCGCCATTAATACGCACAAACCGACGGTTTTAAGAACAACGGTTTTTCCTCCCGTATTTGAACCCGTAATCAACATACAGTTTTTTTGAAAATCCATGTAAAAATCATTTTCAACGATATCGGATTTTGATTTTATTAAAACAGGATTTTTCATAAGTTTCAAATCTATTAACTTTTTCTCCGATATTTCGGCAACACACCCGTCAAAAGAAATTCCGTATTTTGCTTTCGCCAAAATAAAATCAATTTCCACAAGTTGCAGGTTTGATTGTTTTATTTCTTCGCAAAAATTTCCGATTTCTTTTGAAAGCTCTTTTAAAATTCGTTCGATTTCAATATGTATTTCAACTTCAATTTGTCTTACTTTGTTGTTGAGTCCGACCAAAATTTCAGGTTCGATAAAGAAAGTTCGATTGCTCTGCGAAACATCATGAATAATCCCGGAAACTTTGTTTTTGCACTCCGCTTTAACCTGAAAAACGGTTCTTCCGTCACGTTGAGCATAAATGTTATCCTGCAAATTAGCCGTAAAATCCGAATTTTGCAATAATGAAGATATGCAGGTCTTTATATTTCCGTTTGTATCTCTTAACGATTGATACAAGCCTTTTAATTGTGCCGTGGCATCTTCTTTTACCGTCAATGAAGGCGTAAACGTATTAAAAATTTTATCTTCCAAATCCTTGTTTGCAAATAATTGTTCACGCATTTTTGCAAATTCAAAAAACTCCTCCGATATATCGGAAAAAAAGTTTTTCATAAGCCTTGAAGTTCTGAGCGTTTTTGCAATGTTAATAATTTCTTCTTCGCTTAATCGTAACTGTTTTTTTGAATCGTCCAAACTTTTTTCTATGTCGTAAATATTATCCAGCGGAATATTATATGCTTTGTTTATGATTGTACTTGCCTGTGACGTCAATAAAAGCTGATGTTTTATATAATTAACGTCATCATAAACAACGGCATTTAAGCACCGGTTTTCGCCAAGTTTACCGGTTGCATATTTGCTCAGGTATTCAAGCACTTTGTCAAATTCAAGAATTTCATATATTGTTTTGCTCATAAAATAATTATAAATAAAAAATAAGGATAAGTAACCTTATCCTTATTTTTTTTCAAAATTGAAAAACTATTTATTATCAACGATTTCTTTGAATTTTTTACCTGCCGAAAATACGGGAGCTGTTTTAGCTTCAATTTTGATTGTTTCGCCTGTTTGAGGGTTACGCCCCGTTCTCGGAGCTCTTTTTCTTGCTTCAAAAGTACCAAAGCCTACCAATGTAACTTTTTTACCTTTAGCAACGGTTTTTTCGATTGTAGACATTAAAGCGTTCAAAACATCAGCAGCTTCTTTTTGAGTAACTTTTGCTTTTTTTGAAACTTCTTGTACTAATTCTTCTTTATTCATGGTATGAATTTCCTTTCCTTTATACCCTACATTCTTATTATAATTGTTTTTTAAAAGTAGTCAATAGCAGTTTTTCAATACTGTATTATTATTCGGAATATAAACTATTTGTTTTTCATTGTCGGGAAGGCAATAACGTCACGAATTGTCGAAGAATCGGTTAACAGCATTACCAATCTGTCAATGCCCATACCCATACCGCCTGTCGGAGGCATACCGTATTCAAGAGCTTCAATGAAATCTTCATCAATTTCCATTGCTTCTTCATCGCCGTTAGCTTTTGCCAATGCTTGTGCTTCAAATCTTTGGCGTTGGTCAATCGGGTCGGAAAGTTCGGAAAAAGCATTCGCAATTTCCCAACCGTTTACACGTGTTTCAAATCTTTCCGTTAAACGGGGATTATCTCTGTGAACTTTTGCCAAAGGTGATATTTCAAGCGGATAATCAATAATATGAACGGGTTGAATAAGGCTCGGTTCGACCTTTTCTTCAAATACTTTATCTATAACCTTGCCCCAGCAATCGCAATCTTCAACATCGACATGAAGAGTTGCAGCCAATTCAACGGCTTCCGAAAGATTTGCACATTTTGAGAAATCGGCTTTCGTATATTCTTCAATCGCACCAATCATTGTTTTTCTGTCCCAAGGCGGAGTTAAATCAATTTCGTTTTCTCCGTACTTGATTTTTGTTGTACCCAAAACTTCCTGTGCAACATAGGCAACCATGTTTTCCGTCAATTCCATCATGTCGTTATAATCTGCGTATGCCTGATATAACTCAATCATCGTAAATTCGGGGTTGTGTCTTGTATCGATACCTTCGTTTCTGAAACATTTACCTATTTCGTAAACTTTTTCGGAAACACCGCCGACAATTAAACGCTTTAAATACAATTCCAAAGCAATTCTCATCGTCATATCCATATCCAATGCGTTGTGGTGAGTCGTAAACGGACGAGCATTTGCACCTGACGCAACGGTTTGAAGAATCGGTGTATCAACCTCCAAGTAACCTTTGTTTGCCAAAAATTCTCTGATTTTTTGAATTATTAAACTTCTTTTTCTGAATGTTTCACGAGTTTCTTCATTAATTATTAAATCAATATATCTTTGTCTGTATTTCGTTTCGACATCGGTTAAGCCGTGGAATTTTTCCGGTAAAGGTTTTAAAGATTTTGTCAAAATTTCAAAATCAACCGCTTTTATGCTTAACTCGCCTCTCGGAGTTCTTCTGATATCCCCCGTAAATCCCATAATATCACCGATATCAACAAGTTTAAGCAGTTTTATTTTTTCGGGGTCTATATTTTGTTTGTGAGAAAAAATTTGGATTTTTCCGCTGTCATCGGTTAAATCAATAAACATACCGGAATTTCTGATAGCCATAACTCTTCCGGCAACGGAATATCTGTCCGTTGTTTCTTCTCCGTCGGCAAGATTTGCATATTTTTCTTGGAGTTCTTTTGCACCTGCCGTTTTTATAAATTTGTACGGGTAAGGATTAACTCCTTTTTCTCTTAATTCTTGTGCTTTGTTAATTCTGCCCTGTCTTATAACGTCAATTGACGACGTTGTTTCTTTTGTGTTTTCCTGCATAATACCTCCAAGTTGAATATATGTTTTATTATTTAAAATTCTATCATCAAAATGTATTTTATGTAATAATTATATTATGAACGAAGATTTTGCGTTAATTCCCGAAGAACTTGCAATTAAACAACCGAAACGTGAGTTGTTAAAGATTATCAACGAAAAAAAGTTTAAAGATATAGTGTTGTATGAAACGAAATCCGCTTTTCACGATATAAAAATCGTTGAAAACGAAGTCGGCAGATTTTTGCATTACAATAACACTTATCAGGCGGGTTTTATTAATACCGATTTTTATAAAGGGAATTTGCCTTATATAAATTATTTTTTAATTCCTTATTTGATGAATGTGAAGGCTGAGAAAATTTTGTTAATCGGCTTGGGAACCGGCAAAATCGTTTCGCAGTACGAATATTTGTTTGAAAATCTTGAACGAATTGATGTTGTTGATATTGAAGAAAATATTTCGAAAATTGCAACGGAATATTTCGGGTTTTTGCCGGGGGCAAAATTTAATTTTATTTTGCAGGACGGATTAATTTATTTAAGACAAAATAAAACAAAATATGATTTAATTGTAGTTGATGTTGCAAATAACGACGGAATAGATTTAAGATTTTTGAGCGATGAGTATTTTGAGAATATAAAAAAATCTTTGAAAAAATCGGGGATATTTGTTTCCAACATGTGTGCAAGTCCTGATTTTGACAATATAAAAAATAAATTTATAAAAAAATATTTCCCGCTGTATAAAAAATATTTTAAACAAATTCACGTTTTTAAAGGGAATATGTCGGACAGAGTGTATTATAAAGCGTTCTTTGATATTGATGAACGTGTAATTGATGTTACAAACGTTATATTGATATCCTCGGAAAAACACGAAAAAATCCGTAAAAAACAAGACAATGTCGAAAAAATATTGACTCTCGGAATTAATATCGAAGATTATCTGAAAGATGAAGTATAAAATAAAACAGGCAACAAATTATATATTGCCTGTTTTTTGTAAAATTTATAAAAAACAAACTACGGAGCAAGAATTGTAATAACGTTACGACCGTCCATAGAAGGCTTTTTTTCAAGAGTCATTTTTACGTCTTTTAAATCTTCAAGAAATCTGTTAGCCAAATCATAAGCCAAATGGTTATGTTGCATTTCACGACCTCTTAACATGACAACAATTTTAACTTTGTTGCCGGAAGCAAGAAACTTTTTAATGCTGTTAATTTTAACGTTGTAATCGTGAACGTCAATTTTATAACGGACTTTGATTTCTTTAATATCAACGGTATGTTGTTTCTTTTTTGCTTCTTTTGCCCGTTTTTCGATTTCGTATTTATATTTGCCGTAATCTAAAATTTTAGCGACCGGAGGTTCCTGATTAGGAGAAACAAGAATTAAATCCAACCCTTTATCTTCTGCCATTAAGAGTGCCTTTGAAGTGGGAACTACGCCGTGATTGTTGCCCTCGTTATCTATCAATCTGACTTCTTTGGCTTTGATATTTCTGTTTAAAATGTTGTTGGGCCGGTTGTTATCTTTAATAATAATGTTATCCTCCATATTTCTGATGTGATTAGTATAGCAAAATGATACACGATTTGCAATAAAATGTTGCCAAAAAAAGCAAACGGAATCAAGCCGGTTAAGGGGTATTTGTTAACATAAATTAACAAAAATATTTTCTTTTAAGAAAAGTGTTTGCAAAAAAGTATGTTTTTGGTAACCTGAATATATAACCGTAGAAAGCGGGGGGAACCGCAATAAATTCAAAGACAGACAAATACGGTTTGTCGAATAAACATAAACGAGTTCCTTAAAATGACACCCTGCCGAGGATTAGCAAAAATATAAGTCAATTTAAGAATTGGAATTATAAATAATTGTTGATGATTTACGGTTAAAAGCGTAAATTTTTTTATGCTGAAAAAGGTCGATATAAAAGAACAAGGAGCTGAAAAATGTCAACAAAAGCCTTCAAACAAGAAAAAATTGAAGCAATGAAAGAAAAT
>CAZHCP010000011.1:0-29218 GCA_964531015.1 uncultured Muribaculaceae bacterium | reverse complement strand
GTATTCACCTTAATTTGACTCCCGAAGAATATGATGTCGGAAAATCGAAAGTAAACCTTGCAAAGAATACTTTAAAAAAAGTTTTTTCTTATTTTAAATAATGATTGAATATAATAACAAAGGAAAAATATTTTTTAAAATGTATTTATCATTTGTCGAGAATGGGTGATTTTTATATTTTCATTTCCCTCGCATTTTTAAATGTTCTTTTGCTTTTTCTCTTGATTTATAATTTGCGTTGTTTTTATTGCAATTTTCAGCCATATTATACTATTAATAACTGCTTGATAATCTCCCATTATATATTGTAATTCAACCAAATCGTCATAATATGTTCGTTTTTTACCTCGCTCTGAATAATAAGGAAATAGAATAAAATTATATGTCTAAGTTCAAGAAGTAAACGAAACACTAACGCAGGAAGTATAGTAAAATCAATAGAAAAAGGAGTTGGTAAAGATAAAAAGGAATCCCCACTTAAGAAAATATTAAGATACAAAACACCTAATGAGATATTTTAAATTAAAAGTGTTGCGTTTGTTTCTTGAATCCACCTATCATATTTATTTCTTTATTTGAAAATAAATAAAATATTTTTAATAAAAAATTACAGATAAAACTATAAATTCTGCGAAAAAGAAAAACCAATTGTTGTTTAAACATCATTAATATGAATATTGAATATCTTTGGTAAAACAAAATAATAAAAACTTATGAAGAAAACAGAAACAAATGTCTTGCATAGGATAAATTTTGACTTCTTATACGTTCAACACAAATATATCATCATGAAAAACCTAATAAAACAGAACAAATATTAAAAAAATGTAAATTAATGATTTATTTTCACGCATATTCTTTTTTTAAAAATTCATTTATGTTATATTCTATATAACAGAGTATAGCACAAATGAAAATTTTATTTATTATTCCCAATTTTGATTCATACGTAATGGCACCACCCTTAGGTGTTTTATATTTGTCTTCGTACGCAAAAAAATATTGTAATGCTGAAACAAAAATAATTGATGCATTACGAGATAATTTAAGTATAAGTGATATATTGAAAATTGCAAAAGAATATAAGCCCGATATAATCGGAATTCATTGTTTAACCGCATTTTATAAACAGACGGTTGATATTTCGCTTGCATTAAAAGAAGCAGGATTTAAAGTGCATATAGGCGGGGTCCATCCTACATTTATGCCATATACAACGCTAAAAGACAGTCAAGCGGATTTTGTTGTATGCGGAGAAGGTGAAATTCCGCTTAAAAAATTATGTGAAAATAATTTTAATCATAAAAATATACAAGGTGTATATGATTTATCTCAATTAAAAAATAATGATTATCAAATAAACGGTAAGCCCGTAGAAAAAGCAGAAACCGTACAGGATTTAGATTCAATTCCAATTCCGGATTGGGAACAACTTCCGCCTGTAACATATCCTCATTCTCCGCACGCCGTAATAGCGAGAGGAAATCCGATAGGAATTATTATGACATCAAGAGGTTGTCCGAGCAGATGCACATTTTGTTCTTCAAATAATTTTTACAAAGGAATAAGACAACGTTCGGTTGAAAACGTAATAGAAGAAGTAAAATATCAAATTAAATATTTGGGAATAAAAGAACTTCAATTTACGGACGATAATCTTACTTTAAAAAGAGATTATATTGTTAAATTGTGTAATGCTTTAATGGAAAATAATATAAAAATACCTTGGTCAACCCCCAATGGCGTACGAGCAGACAAAGTTGACAAAGAAGTTCTTGCCTTAATGAAAAAATCAGGATGCTATCTTATTGATTTTGGAATAGAATCTGCCAACAATCAAATTTTGAAAACAATAAGAAAAGGTGAAACCATTGAACAAATTGATATGGCGGTTAATTTGGCACATGAAGCAGGAATGATAACTCAAGGTAATTTTATTTTCGGACTTCCCGGGGAAACAAAAGAAACAATGCTTGAAACGGTTAATTATGCGTGTAACAGTAAATTGGACAGAGCAGGTTTTTTTGCATTAAGATTATTACCGGGCTCTGACTTATCTAACAAGTTAAAAGAAAAGTACAAACTAGATTATGATCATTCCTTTATTTCAAAGCCGGATTGGTTACCCGATAATTTAACGGAAGAAGACATATTAAGGACAATCCAAAAAGTATATTGGAAATTTTACTTTCGACCCAAACGTTTAATAAATTTACTAAATGATATTCCTGTTTCACAAACAAAATATATAATAAAAGCGATGTTAAATTACCATTTATTTAAGTTGTTTTAATTCTTATCGGGAATTTAATCCAATAGTTTATTCTCACTTTTTATGTACTAATTTTAACAAATACTTGAAAGCAAGTTTTATTTAAGCCATACTTGAAAAGTATTTACACTAAGTTTAAAAGTTAAGGATATGGAATTAATTTTTTTTGCTGTATTAATTTATTTTGTTGCAGGGTGCATGCAATTTGCGGTTTCTGCCGATAAAAAATTTAATATTTTATCGGTTTTAAACACAATTGCTACAATATTGTTAATAATACCCGCCGTTGATACCTTGATAAATAATTATCAATTAAATGAAATCATAACGTTAAATCCGATAATCGGAAATCTTATTTTCAGGCTGGATGCACTTGCTTCCTTGTTCGTATTAATAATCGGCGTTATTTGTTTGATAGGAACTTATTATGCTGCGGGATATTTAAAACCGTATATTCAACAGGGAAAATCAATTTCTTCGCATTTGTTTCTGTTTAACATATTCCTTATTTCAATGATTTCCGTAGTCTTATCCCAAAACATAATTTTCTTTTTGATAAGTTGGGAAGTCATGAGTTTAAGTTCGTTCCTTTTATTGATTTTTGAAAGCGAAAAAAAGGAAGTCCGCACAATCGGTGTAAATTACCTTATAAAAATGCACATTTGCGTTTTATTTTTGATTGTCGGTTTTATTCTTTTGAATTTAAAGACAAACAGCCTCGACTTTTTGAGTTTTAACGGCTATATATCCGACATTATATTTTTAATCCTGTTTACCGGATTTGGAATAAAAGCAGGTATTGTTCCGTTTCACACTTGGTTGCCGAAGGCACATCCCGTTGCTCCGACTCATATTTCTGCTTTAATGTCGGGGGTAATGATTAAGACGGGAATTTACGGGATTTTAAGAATTACGACTTTTTACAATCCGACTTTAAAAGTTGCTTATATCGTATTATTGGTCGGTCTTGCAAGTGCCTTTTTCGGAATATTATATTCAATTGCTCAACGCAATTACAAAAAAATGCTCGCATATTCTTCAATTGAAAATATCGGAATTATATGTACCGCTCTCGGTGTCGGCTTATCGGGAATGTGCTACAACAATCACACAATGGCTTATTTGGGCTTTTTGGGCTGTTTGTTGCACATTTTAAACCACTCGTTATTTAAAACAATGTTGTTTATGAATGTCGGAGCCGTTTATAATAAAGTTCATACGAAAGATATGGAACGACTCGGCGGTTTAATAAATAAAATGCCAAAAACGGCAGGCTTATTTCTTCTCGGGGCATTGGCAATAAGTGCCATTCCTCCGTTTAACGGTTTTATCAGTGAATTTTTAATTTATTGCGGATTTTTAACTTCATTCTCCGTTCATAATGAATTTTTAACTCCCGTAATCATCGTTTCGATTGCCATATTGGCGTTTGTCGGTGCAATGGCTTTAATTTCTTTCTCAAATGCGTTCGGTATAATCTTTTTAGGCAATGCAAGAGATGAAAACGCAAAGCATGTTGACTCCGAAACAAGCAAAACTATGCTTATTCCGATGTTTATTCTCGGATTTTGTATAGTCTTAATCGGTTTATTTCCCCAATACATCGTTAAACTTTTTGAAATGCCGTTGGAAGAATTGACTGACTCCCCGGCTACGGTTGATTTATCAATATTAAATAATATATCCGAATTTAATATTGCTCTTTTAGTGATTATATCGGTGATTTTGACAATAAGATATTTTGCATTAAAAAACAAACCCGTAAGCATTCACGAAACTTGGGGTTGCGGTTACGATAAAGGTTCGGCAAAAATCCAATACAGTGCAAATTCTTTTACAAGACCGTTTTTAGGCTTCTTAACTCCTTTTTATGTCAGAACTTTAAACTTTAAACAAATAAAAGAGTTATTCCCTCAAAATACGTCGTTTAAATCTTCCGTAAATGATTTATTTAATGCATATTTAATTGAACCGATTATAAAAATCAGCAATTTAATTTTAAAGAAATTTTATTGGATTCAAAGCGGAAATACGCAAACTTATTTGCTTTACGGCGTAATCTTTCTGATTATTTCACTTATTTGCCTGTTGGGAGGTATTCTATGATTGAATTAATTATTCTTTTAACGGTGCCTTTTTTATTCATAGGCACAATAAACAAAATCAAAGCGAAATTGGTCGGAAAACAAGGTGCTTCGATTTTCCAACCGTATTTTGATTTTTACAGGTTATTAAACAAAGGGGAAGTTATATCAAAAACAACATCTTTTGTTTTCAAAATTGCCCCGAGCATAAATCTTGCCTGCGTGCTGTTAGCCGCAATATTAATCTGCGTTTGTCATTTTAAAGGCGATTTTATTTTGTTCGCTTATATTTTGGCGTTAGGTAAATTTTTAACTGTTGTCGCAGCATTGGATACCGGCTCTTCCTTTGAAGGGATGGGTGCTTCAAGAGAAGTCAGTTACACTTCTTTTGTCGAACCGGCATTTTTTATGATTATGGCTTCAATTTGTGCATTGGCGGGTATTTACTCTTTTGAAAGTTTGCATGACTTATTTAATTCAAACAATTTACTAATTGCCGTTATTTCATCATTGGTTTTGTTTATGATGATTTTAATTGAAGGTTCAAGAACTCCTATTGATGACCCGAAAACTCACCTTGAACTTACAATGATACATGAAGTCATGGTTTTGGATAATTCCGGCATTGATTTGGCGTTTATTAATTATGCAAGTGCTCTTAAAATGCTGATTTTCTCAACAATCATTGCGAACATCTTTTTTACTCATTCCGTAGCGGGAAATATTCTTTGCTACTTAATAACGGCAGTTCTTATTGCAATAATTGAAACGATAGGTGCAAGAATAAGACTTACGCATATTATAGAATATACCTTTGTAATGATATCGTTGGCACTTGTTGTTATGGCTATTGTTATGTCCGACTTATTTGGAGGAAGTATTTAATGATTAACTTTTTGATAATAATATTTGCTTTATCCATGTTATATATGGTTACATCAAGCAGAATTTCGGCAATGATTAATATGCTGAAATTACAAGGTGTCGTCTTGTGTTTCATTACATTACTTTCTCACAGCGAAAGCAATATTTTTGAAATTATGTTTTTATTGTTGGAAACTTTTATAGTTAAAGCAATTATAATCCCGAAATTTTTATCTAAAGTTGCCGAAAAAAATAATATAAGACGTGACAGTAACCCTAACTTCCCGAATTTTTACACGCTTGTTATCACAACCTTTGTATTATTCGGCGGGTTTATGAGTGCAAATGTTCATTCGGGATATTTACAAAGTGTTTCGAGTCTGTATTTCGGAATTTCACTTTCCACAATTATTATCAGTTTCTTATTTATAGCTCTAAAAAAGAAATTATTGACACATGTTATCGGATTTTCGCTTTTGGAAAACGGAATATTTCTTCTTTCGCTCTCCGTTGCAAAAGAAATGCCTTTAATAGTAAACTTGGGCGTATTGCTTGATGTATTCGTAGCCGTCTTCATACTCGGACTTTTAATCGGTGAAATCGGCAGTATATATGAAAATCCCGATGTTTGCCAGCTTTGTAATTTAAAAGATTGTGAGTGCAAAGATGAATAGTTATTTTTCAATTGATAAATTAAATTTAATATTCCTGATTATTACCGTAATTGTATCACTCTCGGTGATAATTTATCAGGGAAAACAATCGTTTAAATATTATCTTATATTTTCGGCATTTATTTTATCAATGTTGGGTGCAATACTCAGCAATAACTTGGGGTTAACCTGGGTATTTGTTGAAGCGACTACGCTGACAAGTGCATATTTGATATTAAACGAAAAAACAAAAAATTCGCTTGAAGCTGCTTGGAAATATACTTTCCTTTGTTCAATCGGTATTTCATTGGCATTTGTCGGAATAATAATGCTGTTGTTGGCTACGGGAAACATAAGTTCTCTGAATTATAATGATTTATACGAAAATGCACATTTAATAAATCCGTTTTGGTTGAAATTATCATTTATATTTATAGTTATAGGATTTGGAACAAAGGTCGGTTTGGCTCCCGTACATTCGTGGTTGCCGGATGCACATGCGGAAGCACCTTCGGCAGTATCGGCAATGCTTTCCGCAGCACTTTTAAACTCGGCATTTTTGGTTATTTTAAAAGTTTTCAAATTGACTCAATTGGCGGGAGTCGGCAAATCCGCAGAATGTATGCTTTATGTTATGGGACTTTTATCCATATTTATTGCTGCGGTATTTATTTTTAAAATTGATAATTACAAAAGAATGTTGGCTTATTCTTCAATAGAAAATATGGGGATTATTACCCTCGGAATAGCACTCGGCGGAGTTGCAACATTTGCCGCTTTAATTCATTTAATTGCACATTCCCTCATAAAATGTGCTTTGTTTTTAACCTCGGGTAATATTTTGAAATTATATAAAACAAAAGAAATTCACAATGTTTCGGGTATTGTAAAAAAAGACCCCCTGACCGGCTGGTTGTGGATTGGGGGCATTATTTTAATTGTTGCCATTCCGCCTTCACCTATTTTTATTTCCGAATTTTTAATGATTAAACAAATGTTTATTTCTCATCATTACATTATTGCACTTTTATTCTTTGTTTTATTAACATTCATTGCATTCGGCTTTGTAACGTCAGGTGTAAAAATGTCTTTTAATTCAAATGGCGATGAAGAAAAAACATACCTTTCAATAAATAAGTATTTGCCGCAAATCATACTTGTTATTATGGCGATATCACTTTGTTTTTGTATGACTGACAACTTATATGATTTAATAAGCGAGGCTGTAAAATGGATATATTAGAAATAAAAAACGGAGTTTGTACGGATAAAAATAAAATTCCCATTTTATCGTTTGCCGATTTTGAATTAAATGTTTGTGACGATAACAGGCGTGTAGTTTCAATGTTTGTTGACAACAGTATTTTGTATGCGGTATTGCTTGATGATGAAACATCAAAAATTTTCGTATGTTCAACATTTATAGGAACTTCTTATCCTTCTTTGACATTAAAAAAAAGTTATCTTCACATGTTTGAACGTGAATTATATGAAGATTACGGAATTGAACCTGTCGGACATCCCTTTTTAAAACCGGTCAGGAAACAGGATAATTATGACTTTTTAAAGTCCGATGATTTTCAATCTCACGAGGTTGCCGTAGGACCGGTTCATGCAGGAATTATAGAGCCGGGTCATTTCAGGTTCTTGTGTAACGGTGAACGTGTTAACCACCTTGAAATTATGTTGGGATACCAACACCGTGGGGTTGAAGAGCTTATGAAAAAATCTCATAGTGTTCAATTGGCAGAAAGTATTTGCGGAGATTCGACAATAGCTTATGCAAAAACTTATGCGGAAATTATTGAAGGACTTTCCGGCATAAGCATTGACAAAAAGTCTGAAATCATAAGAAAAATTGCACTCGAAATGGAAAGAATTGCAATCCATATCGGTGATTTAGGAGCAATTGCGGGTGATGTTGCTTATCAAATCGGAGCTAACGTATTTGCCGTTACAAGAACACTTGTTATTAATACGTTGTTGGATATATGCGGAAACAGATTCGGCAAAGGATTAATCAAAATCGGCGGTGTAAATTATGATATTACCGACGAACTTGCACAAAAAATTTCAATTATGCTTGATGAAGTTGAAACCCGTATCGGACTTATGGCAGATGCAATGTTTTCAAATTCGGCTGTTATATCAAGACTTGAAAATACGGGTACTGTTTCAAAAAAGAAAGCAAAAGAAATCGGAATGACGGGGCTTGCGGCAAGAGCGTCGGGACAAAATATCGATTCAAGAAAAATTGATAATCCCGAATTTGCACCCGCTGTTTTAAAGACAGGCGATGTTTTGGCAAGAACAAACATAAGATATATTGAAACATTAAATTCAATAAAAATGATAAAAAATCTGCTTTCCGAATTGGAAGGTGAAATAAACAAAGAAAATCACAAAATTGTACTTGCACCCAATAAATTCATAACGGCAATAAACGAGGGCTGGCGTGGTGAGGTTATTCACACCTGCATTACGGACGATGAAGGAAAAATAAAAAAATACAAAATAAAAGACCCTTCTTTTAATAATTGGTTCGGCTTGGCTTTGGCTGTCAGAAACAACCAAATTTCGGATTTCCCGGTTTGCAATAAAAGTTTTAATCTTTCTTATTGCGGATTTGATTTATAAAAAGGAATATGTATGTTAAAAATATTAAAAACACTCCAACTTCAAAATAATCAGGTTATAAAAGACGTAAGAACGGCAAAAATGCGTGACAATTTTAAAGGCTTGCCGGTTGTAAATTTCAATGATTGTACAAAATGCAATGTTTGTGCAGGTGTTTGTAAATCAAACGCAATTCAAAACGGAGTAATTGATTTGGGTAAATGCACTTTTTGCTTGGAATGCGAACGTAATTGTCCTAATTCGGCAATCAAATTTACCAACAATAACAGAATGGGCTCGGATGAAAGAGAAAATTTAATTTTAAACAAAGAGTTAAATCCGATAAAGGTCAGAGAAGAAATAAAAAGAGTTTTCGGACATTCGCTTAAACTTCGTCAGGTATCGGCAGGCGGTTGCAACTCTTGTGAAATGGAACTTAACGCAACATCAAACGCAAATTTTGATATCGGAAGATTTGGTATTGAATTTATCGCTTCGCCAAGACATGCCGACGGTATTGTAATTACCGGACCGATTACAAAGAATATGGCAAAAGCATTAGAAGAAACATATTTGGCTGTTCCCGAACCTAAAATAGTTATACTTGCCGGTGCTTGTGCAATATCCGGCGGTATTTACGCCGAAAGTGAAGAGCTTGACAGAACATTTTTAAAAAATCATAAAGTTGATTTATATATACCGGGGTGTCCGGCTCATCCGCTTGTTATAATTAATGCAATACTTGATTTTATCGGCAAATAATTTATATTCTTGTTTTGATGAATTATTTTTTGTAAAATTACATTGTGATACAGCGAAGGAGTTTTTTATGGTTAATTCGGTAAAATTAAACGATTTTTGCATAGGCGATAATAAATTGACGATTTTAGCAGGACCTTGTGCAATAGAATCAAAAGATATTCTTTTTAAAACTGCGGAATATTTGAAAATTTTAACAAGCGAATTAAATATAAACTTTGTTTTTAAATCTTCTTACGATAAAGCGAACAGAAGTTCCATAAATTCATACAGAGGACTCGGAATTGAAAAAGGCTTGCAGTTGCTTGCCGATGTAAAAAAAGAATTTAATGTTCCGATAGTAACCGATATTCATAATCCGAACGAAGCGGATATTGCTGCGGAAGTTGCCGACATTATACAAATTCCCGCTTTTTTGTGCAGACAGACGGATTTACTTGTTGCGGCAGCAAAAACGGGTAAAATTATAAACATAAAAAAAGGTCAATTTTTAGCACCTTATCAAATGAAATCAATTGCAAACAAAGTTAAAGAATCAGGAAACAACAAAATTACGATTACCGACAGAGGTGTAACATTCGGTTATAACAATTTGGTTTCGGATATGCGTGCAATCCCGATTATAAGAGAAATGGGATATCCCGTTATTTTTGATGCGACTCACAGCGTACAACTTCCGGGCGGTTGCGGTGAAAGTTCTTCGGGCGAAAGAAAATTTGTTCCCGTGTTGGCAAAATCGGCAACTGCGGCAGGGGCTGACGGGTTATTTTTTGAAGTACACCCTGAACCTGATACAGCACTTTGTGACGGGGCAAATATGATTAATTTTGCTCAGGCAAAAGAAATTTTCACAATTTGCAATGATATTTATAATCTGGTAAATAATCGTTAATTATTTTATGTATAAAGTACAAAAACGCAGGGAAATTATAAAATTCCCTGTATTTTTGTTTAAATGTTTATTTGCGTAAAAAAAATGCCTTAGCCCGCTATTATATTTTTGCATAAAAAAGAGTAACAATAAATGTTACTCTTTTTTAACTCTCCCCAAAACTTATGCTTGCGGTTGACTCCACAAAGCATCTCTTAATAATTTGCTTTTTTGTGATTCTGCCGAAAGTGAAACATTTTCGGGAGTGAAAATGAATACCGAATCACCGATTTTTTGTTGACTTCCGTTAAGAGCGTGAGTTGCACCGCACAAGAAATCAACAATTCTTAATGCTTGTTCTTTATCCAATAAGTGAAGATTTAATACGACAGTTTTTCTTTCTTTTAAGTGTTTTACAATAGACATTGAATCTTCGTATGAACGTGGTTCTGATACGACAACTTCATATCTTCTTGAACTTAAGTTTGAAACAACTTTTAAGTTTTGAGATTTTTGTTCCGTTTCCGTGAAAGACGGTTTTAAAGCCGCGTTATTTTCAACGGGGTATTCAATATCTCTTGTCATTTGATCATAAAGTGAATCATCCTGATATTTTTCAAATCCTACTGTAAACAAATCAATAATTGATTTAATTTTGTCTGAAACTGCCAATTTTCTTCCTCCTAAGTATTATTCAAATAGTATTCTTCCTAGTCTTATTATTGTTGCACCTGCTTTAAGTGCAATTTTATAATCGTTGCTCATACCCATCGATATATGTTTTAATTCTACTCCGAATTCCGATTGTAATTCATCCTTTATTTGTTTGATATTTTTAAACAAATATTCAAGTTCATCTTCACTTGCCGTAATCGGAGCCATGTTCATGACACCGCAAACTTTGATTGCATTTAATTCACAAATTTGTTTGAAATTTTGTTTTAAATCTTCGGGGGAAAACCCGCCTTTTTGCGTTTCACCCGCATTGTTAATCTGCAAAAGAATTTTTTGAACAATCCCCTGTTTATATGCTTCTTCCGAAATTGCTTTTGCGAGTTTAAGAGAATCAACGGAATGTATCAAATCAAAATTTCCGACAGCGTATTTCACTTTGTTTGTTTGAAGATGACCTATCAAATGAAACCTGCTGTTTTTTCTTATATCCTCGGGGAGTTTATTGATTTTGCCGACTGCTTCTTTTGCCCTGTTTTCGCCAAAATCTCTAAAACCGAGTTTATAGTATTTTATAATTTGCGTTTCGTCAAAGTATTTTGTTACGGCAACTACCGTAGGGTTATAAGGTGCGATTTCAGTTTTGATTTTTTCGACATTTGCAAGAATTTTATCCATAAAATCTGAAACATCTCCTTTAATATCAAAACTATGTATTTATTATAATCAAAGAAAAAAAAGAATACAACAATTTGTTTACTAAACAAAATAATGACTATTTTGGGCTTTTTATACTCATGAAAACAAGCGTGGATACATGATTACGGCACATTTAACATTTCTTAACAAACGTCAACCCACGGCATTCAAGAAGCAATCGCAACTCTATAATGTTGAAAAATTTGTTTGGGTGTCATATAATTGAGGATTTTCATCGGTCAATTATTGCTCCAATCTTCAACATATTCGATTTTTTCATCTGTTATTGTAGCAAAGTTTGTTCCTTTCGGGAAGAACCTTCTTATTAATCCGTTAATATTTTCAACAGTTCCCTTATCATTACTGCAATACGGGCGAGCAAAATATGAGCTTGTGTTAAGTTCTTTGTTAATTTTTTCATGCCGAGAGAACTCACAACCGTTATCATATGTTATACTCTTTATCGTATTCTTATACGGCTTCAAGGCTTTAATTATTGATGTGGTTGTTGATATTGCTGTCTTTGAAGCCGTTTTTCTAATCGTTGTATATCTTGAAACTCTTTCTACCACCACTGTTAAACAAGGTAATTGTTCTCCCCTTTTCTTGCAGGAGTGTCAAAATGTTAATTTTTGTAAACTTCTTCCTTGGAAAAATGACTTTTAAATTAAAGTTCATTAAAACAATGTCGATAATAAAAATGTAACAAACAATAAGGAGAAAAAAGAATGACAAATATTAATCCAATTAATTTCGGATTTACCGGAAATCAGTATATCAAATTGAATTTAAACGAAGAAATCGTGCAGGAACAAAAAAAGAATAACAATGGGGAAATCGGAACGAAAAAACAAATGTCGTCCGAAGAAGTGTTGGGCTATATGGCTAAGGTAAATGCCGATATTATTCCCGCAAAAGCAGAAAGAACAATAGAAGTATCAAAGTACGTAAATGCACAACAGCAAGAAAGAATTGAAAATTTTATGAAGGCGTTTGAAGCGGATTATGACGAAGCAAGTCAAATTGCCTTAACCGAATTTCCTGATATTTCGCAAGAAACCGCAGGAAAAATCGCATTGGCTTACATTAATGCGACATACTAATATACCCCCATGTTCTTACTATTGTTTGTTATTTTTACCAAGACCGTTTGTACGGTCTTTTTATTTTGTGTTATAATTCCGTAAGTAAAGCAGGAGAATGTAAAAATGGGATATAAAATATTAAACAAAACGGAATTATGTCCGAACCAATATGAATTACAAATAGAAGCACCTTATGTTACAAGAAATGCACAGGCAGGGCAGTTCATAATTTTCAGAGTTGAAGAAAACGGCGAAAGAGTGCCGATTACCATTGCCGATGTTGATAAGGTAAAAGGCATTTTGACGGTTGTATTTATGGCTGTCGGATATTCGACAAAAAAACTGGCTCAATTGGAAGTCGGTGATGAAATACCGGATGTTGTAGGTCCTTTGGGGAAACCTACCGAAATTGAAAATTACGGTACGGTTGTTTGCGTTGCCGGAGGTTACGGTGCCGCTCCGTGTTTCTTGATTTCAAAAGCATTCAAAGATGCAGGAAATAAAGTTTACACCATTATGGGGGCAAGAAATAAAGATTTGATTTTCTGGAAAGATAAAATGGCTACGGCTTGTAATGAATTGTTTATTGCAACCGATGACGGTTCTTTGGGACATAAAGGTTTTGTAACGGAAGTTTTGGCGGATATTATGTCAAAAGAAAAAGTCGATTATGTTATTGCCGTAGGTCCTATGCCTATGATGAGAGCCGTTGCTAACCTGACTAAAGAACCCGGAATTAAAACGGAAGCAAGCATGAACCCGATTATGATTGACGGTACGGGAATGTGCGGTGCGTGCAGAGTTACGGTCGGCGGTGAAGTTAAATTCGCATGTATTGACGGACCTGATTTTGATGCTCATTTAATAGATTTTGATGAAGTTATAAACAGAACAAAAATTTATAAAGATGAAGAACGCAGAAGAAGTGAAAATTGTAATTTATTAAAATTAAAATAAAAGGAGAGCAGATTTGTCGAAAATACCGATATGTCCGTTAATGAGTGCGGGAAACGAAATAAACATGGTATGTGCCCAGGAACGTTGT
Organism: uncultured Muribaculaceae bacterium; assembly: GCA_964531015.1. Lineage (GTDB taxonomy): Bacteria > Cyanobacteriota > Vampirovibrionia > Gastranaerophilales > Gastranaerophilaceae > Avigastranaerophilus. Next base: position 15,598 of record CAZHCP010000011.1, on the reverse strand, counting down.
GCGTGGTATATGAAAAATTATAAAACGTGTTCGGTTTATTTACTTGCACATAATGCGGTTTTGGATATAAAAGAAAAACAGGATAAAAAATCATCGCAGTAAGCGGTGATTTTTTTGTTCAGATGTAGGGTGTTACTATTTTTTTTACTTCGTTAACGGGTACGGCAAAACCTATACCGATGTTTGATTTGTTGTTATCGGGGTTAAATATTGATTGACTTATTCCGATAACTTCTCCGTTTGCATTTAAAATAGGGCCGCCGGAGGAACCGGGGTTTATTGCAGCATCGGTTTGAATTTTGTTTCTTTCATAGTCAATTCTTGAAATAATACCCGTAGTCAAAGTTCCGTTAAATCCGAACGGATTGCCGATTGCGAGGACTTTTTGCCCGACTTTTACAAGTGAAGAATCGCCTAATTTTATGGTAGGCAAGGGTTTTTGCGGAGTGATTTTAAGTAAAGCCAAATCATCATTTTGGTTTTCGGATTTTATAATTTCGGCTTTATAGCTTTCGCCTTTTGCGGTTGTTACTTCGATATATGTTGCATTATTAACAACATGAGAACTTGTTAAAATTATTCCGTTTTTGTTAATAACACAGCCCGTTCCGCTCGAAAGACCGTCCGATAATTGAGCCTCAACAAGTACAATCGCAGGATTAATACGTTCATAGACCGTAACGTTTATATATTCATCGTTTTTTAAGTCATTATCTTTTGAATATGCCGATGTATCGTGGAAATTAAAATAAATACAGGATAAAATCAGCAGTATGAGGCTAAAAAAAATGTTTAATTTTGTTTTCATATAAAAAACCCGTAAAAATATAACAATAGAATTAAAAATCCAAAAGGAATTTTCGTCATCGGTAGAAAAGAGTTTAAAAGTACCCGTTAAAAAATTTATTATAACTTCAAATTAAGTGACAAATATTGTTGTAAAAAAAAGTTTTAGCATATAATTTAATTAGAGGGAATATGTTAAATACGCTGATATCGAAAAAAAGTAAAATTGCAATTGAAATGGAACGGATTGTCGGAAGAGAAAATGTATTGTCATCCGAGGATGAATGTTGCATATATTCCGTTGATTCGACGAATGTTGCGGAAAAGAAAGCGGAAGTTTCCGTTGTCGTATTTCCTTTAACAACCGACGATGTCGTAAAAATTATAAAATATGCCGATTATAAAAACATTCCCGTTATAGCAAGGGCGGCGGGAACAAATTTATGCGGTGCGTGTATTCCTTTAAAACAGTGCATTTTAATTGATTTTTCCAAAATGAATAAAATATTGGAAATAAGCAAAGATAATTTAATGTGCAGAGTTCAACCCGGGGTTATTGTTGAAGATTTACAAAAAGAAGTTGAAAAATTTGATTTGTTTTATCCGCCGGATCCTTCAAATTTAAAAGTTTCACAAATCGGCGGAAGCATAGGGCTTTCATCGGGCGGACCGCATACGTTTAAATACGGTTCGACAAAGGATTATGTAATCGGGTTAACGGTTGTAACGGCAGACGGAAAAATTATAAAAACAGGTTCCGAATGTTCAAAGGACGTAACCGGGTACAATATGACACAATTGTTTGTGGGTTCCGAAGGTACGCTTGGAATAGTTACGGAAGCAATTATAAGATTAATTCCTAAACCCGAAGCAAAAAGAGTTCTGCTTGCTTATTTTGATGATTTGGAAGATACTTCAAAAGCCGTAAATGATATTATTTCGGCATTAATAACACCTTCCGTAATTGATTTAATGGATAAAAATACGTTGCGAACGGTTGAAAGTTTTTATCCTTGCGGATTGCGAACCGATAAAGAAGCTGCATTGCTTATTGAAATTGACGGTTTTCTCTCGATAATTGACGAACAATACAAAAAAATCGAAGAAATTTGTAAAAAGAATAATTCGAGTTATGTTCAAACCGCAAGAACGAAGGAAGAAGAAGAAAGGATTTGGATATCAAGACGTTCTTCATTTGGTGCAACGGCAAAGCTGGCACCGAATGTTTTAACGGAAGATGTTGTTGTTCCGAGAGATAAAATAGTTGAACTTGTAAAGGGAATAAGAAAAATTTGCGATAAGTACAATGTTAAAACCTGTATAATGGGGCATATCGGGGACGGAAACATTCATCCGAATATGGCATTGGATTTAAGAAATCCTGTCGAAAGAGAAAATTTTAGGAAACTGAAAAAGGAACTTTTTGAATTTGCATTATCCCTGAACGGTCGTTTGTCGGGCGAACACGGTATCGGTATTGAGAAATCGGAATTTATCGGTTATGCACTCGAATCGAATAATTTGGCTTTTATGAAAAAAATTAAAAAATTGTTTGACCCGAAAAATATTTTAAATCCGGGTAAAATCTTTTAACAACAGTAAAAACAAAATTAAGAAAAAGAGGAGATAACAAAATTTTCGGACTTGGAAAAAAAGAAAATGATATTACGGTCAGAATGATTTATGACAGAACAAAACCGCTGACAAAACGTAATCTTGTCGACTTTTTGAAATCCTTGGATATTGAAGTAAAAACAAATACGAAAGCAAGAGGAAATCAGGGGCTTTATCAAAGAAACAGAATTGATATTGCGAAAGGATTAACAGAAGAACGTGCCGTTGAAGTATTGGTTCATGAGTTTGCACATCATATTCATTATAAAATTGATAAGGATTTTTTGAACAACGGCGGTAAGTTGGAAAATTTGTTTTGTACTTCCGATATCGAACCGATTAAACTTGAATTAAAGAAAGTTACGGAATATTTAGAACAAAATTCCCGTCTTCAAATTTTTATCAGAGCAAAAAAAGAAACGGCGGAAACGATAAAGGGAATGCAAAATGCCATTAAACGTGAATATCCCGATTTTTTGCGTTCCAAAAAGTTTGCGGAATTTGAAAAATATATTAAAAATTCCGAGGCAAAGTATCTTGTAAAATATGATGCCGTCAGGCTTATGCACGGGTTTTTCTTTAAAAAAGAAAGAATAATTACCGTTAAAAATATGGAAAATGATTTCCCCGATATGCCGAAATCTTTTCAATTATATATCAGGTTGTGTTCGCTGTTAAGAAAACAAACGAGAATTTCAAGGCGTATAAATAAATTAAATAAGTATTACGAAAAACCGACCGAACTGTTTGCAAGGTTTGTTCAGGCATATTTTTCAAATAAATCCGAGGTTGAAAAAATTGCACCGCACACCGTTCGCCGATTTAACGAATTGTTAAACGAGGGTTATTATCGGGAATTAAAAGATTTATTTGAAATATTTTCAAAAAAATAATAAAATCAAAATATGAAAAACGTTACGGCTTATCTTCATTCTCACTGGGATAGAGAATGGTACAGAGATTTTGAAGACTTCAGATTACGCTTGATTGAAGTTTTTGATGAAATTTTGTGCAAACTTGAACGAGGTGAAATTCCGTGCTTTTATTTTGACGGTCAAATTGTTGCATTGGAAGATTATTTGGAAATTCGCAATGAAAATACGGAACGGGTAAAAAAATTAATAAAAGAAAAAAAGTTGAGAGTCGGGCCTTTTTATTGTTCGAGTGACAGCTTTTTGGTTTCGGGTGAAAGTTTATACAGAAATTCGGAAATAGGACTGAAAAAAGCGAAAGCATACGGCGAAACGGATTTTATTGCTTATGTTGCGGATTCGTTCGGGCATTCTTACGGTTTGACAAAAATTTTAAAGGCACAAGGTATAAAAAGAGCCTGCTTGTGGCGTGGCTTGGGAAATTCAAAGGCAGACTTAAATTGGGGCGGAATAGAAGTTTTGTATTTAATTCAGGGGTATTTTCAGGATTTTTTAAGCTTAAATTTACCGATTGAGAAAAAAGCGGAATTATTAAAAAATTATCTTGATAAGATATCCGCAAAAAGTTCCGAAAATATATTACTGCCTGTTGGTGCAGACCATTTGGGTTTGGCAAAAAATGTTAAAAATCAAATTGAAGAATTGAACAAAATTTGTTCCGATTACAAAATAAGTATCGGCACACCGTTTGACTATTTTGAAAAAATAAAGGAACGTGATAACGTGCGGGGTGAGTTTTTGGACAATTCCTTAAACTTTATATTGCCGGGGGTATATTCGACAAGAAATTACATAAAACAGGCAAATTCGCAGGCTCAGTGGAAACTTGAACGTATTGCAGAACCTTTAAATGCGTTGTGCGGTTTCTTTTACGGAACAAAAAATAAACAAAAAGAACTTGATTATGCTTATGAAATGTTGATTAAAAATCAGGCACACGACAGTATTTACGGTTGTTCGCTCGATAAAGTTCATGATGAAATGCTTACACGCTACGAAAAAATCAATTCCGTTTCAAACGGAGTAATAAAGCGAAATTTACGTGATATTGAGGATGATGACGGAGTTCTTTCCGTTTTTAATTTGTCTTTGAATAATTATTCGGGGAAAATTACGGTTAAAACGGAGAAAAAACTTCCTGCGTATATGAAGGCTGTGAAAATTTCTTCCGAAAAAGGTTTTACCGATAAAAAACTTTATAATATAAATGATATTCCCGTTACCGAAGATTATATGACTATAAATGAATATTTAATTGACGTAAAAAACTTAAAGGGATTAGCTTTAACAAACATAAAGAAAGAAAATATTAACAACGAACATTTTTTGAAAGTATCGGAAAACGGTATTGAAAATTCAAGTATAAAAATTGAAATTGCAGATAAAAAAATCATAGTAACCGATAAACTCCGCAACGAACAATATTTAGATTTTATAAAATTGACGGATAGGGCGGATATCGGTGACAGCTATAATTTCGGAGCTTTAAAGGGGGATATTCCGGTATATGCCGTTGCAGACAAATTTAAAATTGTTGAAAAAAATGCGATAAGAGCTGTCTTAAAATTAAATTGCTCAATGAATATCCCCGAAAATTCATCTTCTTGCGGTCGTTCAAAAAAATCAAAAAAACATCGTTTCAATCTTTTTGCAACACTGTATAATCAAAGCAGATATATCGAATTTAAACTTACTTGGGAAAATAAAAGCAAAAACCATATTTTGCAAATCGGTTTTAATTTAAAAAACAAAATATACAAAACATTGAATGAAGATTTATACGGAATTGCAGAGCGTGAATTTAATCCCGATTTTGATATTTATTCGGAAATACCTGCGGCAAGAGGAATTGAAATTAAACCCGCAACAAGTCCTTTTCAACGGTTTGTTGCAACTCAAAATTTTTTATTGATGACGAAGGGAATTCACGAGTACGAAATAAATAAAAATATGCTGCAATTAACACTGTTAAGGTCAACGGGAATTATATCAAATCCGCAAAACCCGACACGAGGAACACCGGCAGGTCCGCCTTTGGAAATCCCGAAAGCACAATGTTTGGGGCAAAATACCGCTGATTTCGCAATTGCCTTTGAAAGCGAAGAAAGTGAAATGTTTAAATTGACCGAAGAATTTTATTCACCGTTTGAATGCGTTTTTACAAATAAACCTGACAAAACATTTTTTGAAATCAATAATCCTTATTTGTTGTTTTCGGCAATGAAGTTCGAAAATGATAATTTGTTAATTCGACTCTATAATAATTCCGAAAAACCTCAAGAAATCGACTTCGGCAACAATAGAGAATTGCCGCCGGAAATATCGAATATAACGGTAAAACATTAAATTAAAACGGCTCGATTTTTAATAAAGAGCCGTTTTGTTATAAGTTTATTTGTTTAATGTTATTATTGTTGCTGTTGTTGCTCTTTCAGTGCAACTCTGACTTTTTCTTCAATTTCCGCTTGAAGTTCTTTGTTTTCTTCAAGGAAATCTTTTACCTTATCTCTGCCTTGTCCGAGTTTTTCATCGTTATAGCTGAACCAAGCACCTGATTTTTTAACAATATCAAGCGAAACCGCCATATCCAAAATACAACCCGATTTGCTTATTCCTTTACCGTAAATAATATCAAATTCCGCAAGTCTGAACGGAGGTGCAACTTTATTTTTAACAACCTTAACTTTAACTCTGTTACCGATTTCTTTTTCATCTTTTTTCAGTGTTTCAATTCTTCTGATATCAAGTCTGATACTTGCATAATATTTAAGTGCCGTACCGCCCGTTGTTGTTTCGGGGTTTCCGAACATAATGCCGATTTTTTGTCTTAACTGATTGATAAAAATAACGGTAGTGTTTGTTTTGCTGACGATACCCGTTAATTTTCTCAACGCTTTTGACATGAGTCTTGCCTGAAGCCCCATTTGCTTATCTTCCATCGCACCTTCAATTTCGTCTTTCGGAACCAATGCCGCAACGGAGTCAACAACAACGATATCAACGGCAGCGGAACGTACGAGTTCTTCCGTAATTTCAAGTGCCTGTTCGCCGGTATCAGGTTGTGAAATTAACAATTCGTCAATATTAACCCCCAGATTTTTTGCATATTCCGGGTCAAGAGCATGTTCTGCATCAACAAACGCCGCAATTCCGCCTTTTTTCTGGCATTCGGCAACGATATGTTGTGCCAAAGTCGTTTTGCCGCTTGCTTCGGGGCCGTACACTTCAATAATTCTTCCTCTCGGAATACCTCCGATACCGAGAGCAACGTCAAGCGATAAAGCTCCCGTCGGTATTGTTTCGACATTAACGGCAGGTTTATCTCCCAACCTCATTATCGAGCCTTTGCCGAAGTCTTTTTCTATTTTATCAATAGCAACTTTCAGTGCTTTTCTTCTTTCTTCCGAAATATTAGCCATTTCGGGTTTTGTTTCTTTTTCAAGTTCTTTTTCTTTTGTAACCATTTTTAATATCCCTCTGTATATAAAAATATTATATCATTTACATTTTGATTTTCGCATAATTTTACTTTTTGCAATATTTCTTAATAATGAATTGTATAAATTTTCAACAGCGATTTTTGAAAAAAAAATCGGCAAAAGCGTCACAGGATATATCCTGCAATGCTTTTTAGGGTTAATTTAAAAATCCGGTTATTATTTGCTTATTTATTTGTTAACCTCAACCCTGGCAATAGTGGGGAAAATAATAAAAAATTTTTAAAAATCAAAAAGTTTAAATTTACAAAAACCTTGTTATTATTGAACATCAGAAAAGCTGATGAAGGGAATCGAACCCTTGACCTATTGATTACGAATCAATTGCTCTACCGACTGAGCTACATCAGCATAAACTGATTATAACAAAAAAAAATTATATATCAAATATTTATTTTAAATGTTTTTATTTCTGCTTTTGACCATAAGAAAAAATATTAATTTATGTAAAAAGCCGGTTTTCGACGGTAAAAAATTAATCGTTGTTATTATACAATTGTAAAAAAGTAGATGTTTGGGTGAAAAATTTATGGTTATCAGGCGTTTAAACGGGATTAATTCTGCATATATACATTTTTTTAAAAACAGGCAACCTGAAAATGGCGGAAAAAAGAGTGTTGAAAAACAAAGTAAAGAAACCGCATTTCCTCAGACATCTTATCCCGCAAATTATTACATTAATTCTTCGTTATCCTCAGCTCCCAATGAAAAATTACCGGGGTATGAACGTGAAAAGTTAAAAATTTCAAAATTGTTAATTGATTTGATAAATAAAAATAAAGTTGGTGTCCCATCCGGGATTATTCTTTCCGAGGATGAGCCTTCAACGGGTAAGGCTTTTGTTGATTATATTAAAACTCAAACAAATGCAAATGTTGTTTCGCTGAATACGTCACCCGAAAATTTCATTAAGGATACTTTAATGACGTTAAACGAAGCAAAAGAAAATTATATGATGACGGGTAAAAGAACAATTATTACGGTTAAAAACAGTGAGGAACTTTTATCTTCCAAAAATATGAACAATGTTGCACACATGAACGGTTGGTTGCTTGTTTCACAAAACGAACCGTTCGATAAAATTGATAATGCCTATGCTACAACATTTTTATTTGAAACGGGAAAACCGCAAGCACTTGCAAAAGGAATTTGGGATAATGTAGAAGATATTGTGTACTTGCCTTTGCGAACAAAAGAAAATAATGCGGAAATTTTAGTAACGGCACTTGGTAAATATGTTGATGTTTTATCCGATGATGATTTTGACCTGTTAGTGCAAAAATTGACTCCGAATACTCAAAAGGGTGCGTATTCGGATGTAAAAATTTTTAAAACGATAGAAAATGCTTTGGAAGAATATAAAACGGGAAGACATAAACTTGTGCAAGTTCTCTCTTCCGCACTTGACAATGAAAAATGTGATATTTCTCCACGAAGTGTTGAAAAATCGAAAACAACGGCACAATGGCTTATAAAATACGGTTTAATTGATGAAATTAAACCTGATATTGATAATGAAAAAATACAACGACTTTTGGAGTATCCGGATAATACGTATGTTCAAGTTTTGAACAAAAGATCAGAAAACTCGGATTTAAAATACAAAACCAATATTCAGACCGTCGAAACAGCGACACAGGCAAAATTGCGTAATGAAAATAAAATAATGCAAATTGCAAAAATCGCTTGTAAAGATATTCTTGAAAATGATAAAACGATATCGGCGGTCGAAAAGGAAATTTTGATTAATCAACAAAAAAATAAACTTTTCTTAAAATTAGTTTCAAATAACTTTAAAGATGATAAATTATCCAAAATTGAAAATAATGTTTTAAACACAATTGCGGAACTTTCGGAAGAAGTATCGGATTTGATTTTTGAAAAAGAAGGATATAGAATGGCTTTTTCGGACTGTGAATATTCTGATGATTCAAAAAGTAATTATATATTGGATTTATTATATTCGGCACAAACGGATAATGCATTTAATAAATCAGCGGAAATTAAAGATGTAGCGGAAATATTTTATAATGCAAAAAAATCGGGTTGTACAGCTTCCGCTGAAAATTCGTGGGCGAAGATGGTTTATATCGCATCCGAATATTTTGAATTTCACCTGCGTTCCGTTCTTACAAATCGAAATGTCGAACTTTTAAATTCCATAAACGATAATTTGTCCTCCGAGGACAGTCCGCAACTGCATAAATTAGCCTTCGATAAAAATTTAACAATTGAAGAGCGTGAATTTATCGTAAGATATAAAGATGACAAAAATTTCCAAAAGTTATTAAATAATCCCGATGTCGAAATTAAAGATGTTGTTGATGAACTCCTGTTATTTGAACTGTTGAATATGAAAAATGATTTTGTCGCAGAAAAAAACAATTTAAAGGAAATGATGTCCGATAAATTTAAACAAATAAACAAAGATAAAAATTCGGAAAAAGGTTTGATAAATGACTTTTTTCAAGCAAATAAAAAATTTGTCGAAACAATGAAAGATTTAATTGCCGAACTTGATGATTTTAAAACAAAATAAAAGGTAATTTTAATTACCTTTTATTTTGTTCCGCTTTTATGATATACGATTTTACCACGGGTTATTGCTGTTGGTTTCTTGCAAGTTCCCATTTTTCCTGAGCTTCGCAAATTTCTTCCGCTACGGGCGCATATTCTTCGAGGGTCAGGGCATTGTTTTCTTTGCCTTCAAAGAAATTAAACATTTCTTCGTACATAATGTTTAAGTTATCTTCTTCAATCGGAACTTTCCAGTGCGTGCGTTCTCCGTCTTTTGTTACGTCATATTCGATTGTCGGACGTTTTAAGCATTCTCCTTCGCTTGAAAACAAAGCATCATAATCCGCAATGATATCAGGTTCTTTGTCATCATCATTCAGATATATTTTTAACAATCTTTCACGTCTTTTATCAAGTTTATCACCCATTTGCAAGTCCGAATTGATTGTTATTCCGTCTTTTATTCCTTTGACGTTGCTTAATTCTACATTAACTCTGCTTTTTGATTGTTTATCTTTGTCCGCTTTCATTTCGGTATCTTTAAAGTCGGTAATTCCGGTTGAATATACCATTTGAAGTGCGTGCGGCAATTCTTGTGACGGCGGGTCTATTGTCAAAACTTCATTCTTTTTGTTATATTCGACTTCAACTTTTTCTATTTCAAATTTCTTGTCCGATTTTTGCAATACGTCATCATATTTCTTTTCAATAGCTTTATTTTTTACTTCTTTGCCTTGTACTTTCTCAATTACGGCTTTTGCAAGACCCGTAATTTCGGAATAATGCCAGTTAGAAGCAACGACAACATTCATTTTATTTTTCTTTGTCGTTTCCAACATACTTTCAAATTTATCTTTATCCGATGTAACGGGCTTTGGTAAAATTACGTTTTTTACCCCTTTGCTTGCGATATCCGCAAATGTTTGAGGAATGATTTGCGGAATTAATGCAATTTCGACAATCGAACTTTTAAGTTCGTTTTTGGGAACTTCTTTTAAATTTTTATAGGTCGGTGTATTTCCTAATTTATATGTATCCTGTTTTTTTATTTCATCAATTTTCGGGTCGACAACTCCCGTTAAGTCCGCTTTAAACTCTTTATCTCTGTATTTCCTTCCGATAAGGCTGTTTCCGTATCTTCCTGCACCTACTAATATTACGTTCATTTTACATGCCCCCTTTGCTTATTTAAAACCCCTGAATTTAAAATTTGCCGGTTTGCGGAAAAAAAATATCGGATTTTATCCGATATTTTTATATTGAATTATTTTGTTATGTCTTTATATGTTCTTTCAAAATTTTTATTTTTTCCTGTAATTTTATTCTTTTCTTTTGCTTGTATTATTTCATTTTTTACCTTATCCGCCAAATCGGTTTTATTAAACATATTATATATATTGTATTTGTCAATTTTTGAAAGGTAAACATTTACGTTGTTTTCTCCGTATATTTTTTTCTTCGTTTTTATTGACTTATTTATATATTTAATTGCATTTTTATAATCATTTTTGTTTGCATAGCAGTATGAGATATCCTGATATGTGTGGGCAAGTGCCAAGAATTTAACTTGTTTTTCTTCCAAAATTTTAATCGCTTTTTTGAAATATTTTAAAGCTAAATCATATTCGTTTTGTTTACTGTAAATTGACGCTTTAATTCTGTAAAAATCATAATATCTGCTTGAATCGCTCTTGCACATTTTTTCAATTATATCTTGCAGTTTTATTTCATACTTTATTGCTTCGTCAATTTCATTTTGCATAAGTTTTAAATCAATAAAGTCTTTGACGAAAATTTCCTCAAGTGCAGGAGTTAAATTATTTTTTTCTTTTAATAATTTAATGTTAGCTTTCTGAATTTGCTCTGCTTTTTTGTAATCCTGCAATTGTTTATATAAGTGAAAATATTTTTGGTTTACAAAAACGTAATCAATTCCATTTTTGGGGAAATGTTTTAAAAATTCTTTTCTGTATTTTTCAAGGTATTCTTTCACTGCTTCATAATTTTCTTCATCCGAATATATTGACATATAAGCATCATATACTTCAAATTTTGCATATTTATCGTTTTTAAAGCGGTTTGTTTTTTCCAGCTCTTTCAATATCGCTTTGGCTTTTTCATATTCGCACAGTTGAATGTAACTGCTTATGAGCGAACCTTCGTTGCGAAATTTATAGTATTCATCCGTTGAATTTGAATTTTCAATTTCCTTATTAATTTTTGAATACAAATTCGGGAATTTCGCATAAGCATTATCTTTATCAAGTTTTATGTAAGAAAGTTTTTCATAGTATTTGTATAATTCATCAAAATCTACATTTTCTTTTTTTGTTACAATTTTGTAATAATTTTTTAAATGCTTTAGCCCGTTTTTATACTCATCGTTGTATATATAAACATTTGCATATTCGTATTCAAGTTTTTTTTGCTGTTCCGGTGTTAAATTTTCATTAGCCATCAAATTTAGAACATCAATTGCAGAATCCCAATTTTCATAGTTTGAATAAAAATTAAATAATTCGTTGTAATATTCATACAAAGCCCTTTCCATATCGGGATTGCTCAGTGCAAATGCACCCAATTCGTCTATTTTGGCTTTTCTTTTTATCGGATTTTGCATTTCACTGTATACATTTAAAGTTTCAAGCAGTGCCGATAAATATTCTTCCGAATTTTTACCGTACATGCATTTTGTCGCTTTTTCAATTTTTTTTGCGGTCTCTTCAGCAATGTTATATTGCATTAATTCCTTTTGAATGTTTAATATTTGTTTTTCAAGGTTTAATATATTTTCGTCATATTTTATGTTGCTTTTTATTAATTTGTTATATTCGCTTTTTAAATTATATAAGTTATTTTTTAAATCAGACGTATTTTCCGCATATACATTGCTTGTTAATATTGTAAAACTTAATGCCGTACATACCAAAATTTTTTTGAATTTTATCATCTTAATTTTCACTCCTGTTCAAACTTCCGCTCTTTTGCATTATACAAAATTCTCCATATGCGTACATAATATAGAAATATGAAATTTTTATACATTATTAATCGTAGTTTTCTTGCTTAAATATATTGTTTTGGTGTATTATAAATGTATTAGTGAAAAAGTATTCGATTAAACAGTTTAAGTGAGGTACTAATGAATATTAAAAAAAGTTTGGCAACGATTTTTTTATCAATAACATTGTTGCTCTCAGGTATATCCTCCGCTTTCGCTAAAAGTTATACCGATATTGCGGATGACTATTGGGCTGCGGAAGAAATTGAAGATGTTGTTAACAAGAACATCATCCCCGTTTTTGGTGACAATACTTACAGACCCGGTGAAAAAATTACAAGGGTTGAATGGACGGGCATGCTATTAAGAGCTTTGGGATTGAGCGAAGCTCCGATTACTTCTCAACCTTCTTATTCCGATGTTACGGAAGCAACTTTCGGTTATAACGATATCGCTCGTTCCGACCAATTCGGTTTGATTTACGGTTATACCGACGGTGAGTTTAAACCCCAAAGATATATTACAAAAGTTGAAACGGCTTCAATTATGAGCCATATTACAAAAGATACGTCCGTTAATACGGATATTATTACTCAATTCGCCGATTACGGAGAAGTTCCTCAATGGGGCGTTTTCCCGTTCTCAAAAGCAATAAAATACGGATTGTATGTTAACCACCCTCTTGAAACGGAATTAAACCCGAACAGAGATTTGAACAGAGCAGAAGCTGCCGTTTTATTGGCAAGATTGATGAAAGCTCTTGATTTGGTTCAGGATGATAAAAAAGCGGAAGAATTCCAAACTCCCGCAACTCCTCAAGAATACGTCCTTTCCGTAGAACACCTTGATAACTACGGTGTTGCTGCCGTCGACAGAGTTTCTATCACAAATTTGAGAAGAATTATTTTGGCTAAAAACGTATTTAAAGTTTCTTTTGTCGATTCTTTCAATTCTACAAAAGTTCAAATCGGTGATGTAATCCCCTTCTACTTCAAAAAAGATGTTGTTACAAAAGAAGGTACGTTGATTATTCCCGCCGATACAAAATTATACGCTACGGTCGCAGAATTAAGAGATAAAGACTGGATTAACAAAAATGCAGAAGTATATTTGCATTTTACAAAAATGGTATTCCCGAACGGTCATGAATATCCCTTCATTGCAAGAGTTTTAAATAATCAGGAAGGTGTTTTGTCCGAAAATAAATGGCTTAAACCTTTGGAATACACGGTTGCGGGTGCAGCAATAGGCGGAGTTGCAGTCGGTCTTCCCATCGGTGCAGCTAATGACCGCTCCGGTGACGGTATGGCTATCGGTTTCCCCGTTGGTGCAGGTGTCGGCTTGGTTACCGGTTTCTTAACTCCCGGTGTTAACTTCAAAGCAAGAGCTAATGAAGATGTATTGGTTGAACTTAAAGTCGATTGCAGTTTATATAATGATTATGTTACAAAAACTACAATTATAACCGAAGAAGAATAAAAATTTAAACTGTTAATAAAAATAAAAAACCTCGAATTTAATTTCGAGGTTTTTTGTTGTAAATAAACGAAATTTTTTTTATAATAGTGTTATGGATAATTTGAATTTGTTATTAAAAAATTTAACCGGTAAAGATGAAAAAAAAGCCCGTGAAGCGGCTTGTTATCTTGTTGAAAATTCCGATGTCGAACTTTTTTCTTTATTGGTAAATAAAACGGATTATTTGTTTGATTTTGTTAAAAATAACGTGATTTGCCGTATTCAAAAAGCAGTAAACGAGAAAAATTATTTAAATATTCTTAATTTTTTTGATGTTTATTGTGATGTTTATGATGATTTGTTTGCAATGATTTTGGCAAAAAATGCGGATGAAGATTTAACGGATAAAATTTTTCAATTACTTGAAACGGGTTCAAATGCACAAAAAACCTATGCGGCAAAATATTTTTCCTATATCCCCGATACCGTTGCAATCGAATTGCTTGCAAAATATGCCTTTTGCGAAGATGATAATTTGGCTTTTAATTCGGCAGAGGCTCTCGGACAAATGCAGGATGATGTTTCGTTTAACATTGCATTGGCTTACTTGTCCTCGGGTGATGGTTTTGAAAAATTAAAAGCAGTCAAATTTTTTGTTGCTTACGGAAAAGATTATCCGTTGAAAGAAATTTTTTCAGCCTTAAATTCTTCTAACATGCCCGAAAATATTGCCGGACATATCCCTTATATGATTAGCTTTGTTTCCGAATTTGAGTCGGGATATAAAAAAGATATTTTGGTTTCGTTTGATTATATTATTTCGGGACTCGGTGAAATTTTGCCGCTTGCGGATATTTTCAGGTTTGAAATATATGATTTTATTGAGTTGTTAATAAATTATAATAAAAAACAAAATGATTTTTCATCTTTGATATCGGAAATTTTATTGAAATCATATCTGAAATTTAAGTTGTTTATGGAAAATGAAGAATATGTTTTTGATGAATCAAACGATGTAAAGCATGAGATAAAAGCTGTTTATAACCTTTTAACCGCACAATCTTCGCAGTTTTGGACATTGCAAAAAGATTTAATTCTTAACGGATTAAAATCATCTTCGGAAGATGAAGTTATTTCTTGTTTGGATGTAATTTCGGAATTGAATTTAAAAAATTCTGTTCCCTTGATAAAAGAATTGTTTTCTTCCGAAAATGAAACCGTACTTTGTGAAACATTAACCGTTTTGAAAAAATTTAATGAGCTTTCTTTGGACGATATTAATGCAATTTTGCCCAAAATCAAAAACGAAAATATAAAAGCCGTTATCGAAAATTTAAAAAATTAATTAAATATAGTTTTCGTGAAAAATTGTATTATACAGGCATATTTGTTAAAATCTAAAATTATGGTAAATCATCGAATTACTTATATTCTGCATATTTAAATATCACATTTGATTTTTAAATATTCTTCATTTGAATGCTTCCCATACATTTTGGAAATATTATATAGGAATTGTTTAAAATCAGTTAGTAGGGTGCAATTTTTTGCACCGGATATTCATTACAATTCAATGAAACATTATCAAATACCACCAAAGGAATGGGAATATTCATCTTTTAAAAATTTTGTGGAAAATAAATATTATGATATTGATTGGTGTAGTGCGGAAGATAAACATCAAATCAGTTCAATTAATTATGAATAATTTTGGTGCAAAAAATTGCACCCTACTGTTCTACTTTCCGGATATTCTATTTTACAGCAAACCCTCATCCTAACCTTCTCCCGCC
>CAZHCP010000010.1:0-32302 GCA_964531015.1 uncultured Muribaculaceae bacterium | reverse complement strand
CTATGGACTTCTATTTTTAATTTATTTGCTTTTTCTTCGTTTTTTATGTTTTTCTTAAAAACCTACCTCAAAAATTTGATTTTGAGACCATTGTTTTCGAGAGAAAACACTGCGTTGAGAAATTAAATTTTGAGGTGGGTTAAAAAGTTATTTTCTTTCTTAATATTTGAAATTTTAATAAATTTAAAATCAACCCTCACCCCCTGCCTCTCTCCTGCGGGCATTGTTTCTATACAAAGGCTTCATTTTGCAACAATAGTATAGTGACAATGCCGAAGGAGAAGGAACTTAAATAAAATTTTTGTTTTGAAAATATATAAAAAATTCCATCAAAATTAAAACAAGGATTGTTGAATATTTGTACTGCCGAAGTTAAAGACATCACAGGCATAAGGCGTCAGCATTCTGCCTCTCGGTGTTCTTTGAATAAACCCTTGTTGCAGCAGGTAAGGTTCATATACATCTTCAATTGTTTTTACATCTTCACAAAGAGCCGTTGCCAAGGTCTCAATTCCGACAGGCCCGCCGTTATACTTATTTGCAATAATATCCAACAATGCACGATCGGTATTATCAAGTCCGTATTTATCTATTTTTAAAATATCAAGTGCCGAATTTGCACTTTCTTCGTTAATATTGCCGTCATATTTAACTATTGCATAATCACAAACACGTTTTATAAGTCTGTTTGCGATACGAGGAGTTCCTCTTGAACGTTTAGCAACGGCTTTTGCACCTTCTTCATTGATTTTTGCGTTTAAAATTTGTGCCGTTCTTTTGATTACCGCACAAAGTTCATCTTCCGTATAGAATTCAAGTCTGTGGATAAATCCGAATCTGTCACGCAAAGGTCCTGACAGTGAGCCGGCTTTTGTCGTAGCTCCGATTAGCGTAAATTTCGGTACGGGAATACGCATGGATTTTACCGTTTGTGATTTTCCCGTTGTCATATCCAAATAAAAATCTTCCATTGCCGGATATAAAATTTCTTCGGAAATTTTGTTTAAGCGGTGAATTTCGTCGATAAACAAAACATCCCCCGCCTTTAAAGACATTAAAACACCTATAATATCTCTCGGACGTTCCAAGGAAGGGGCTGAGGTAACTTTAATATTTGATTTCATTTCATTTGCAATAACCGTTGCCAGTGTGGTTTTTCCCAATCCCGGAGGCCCGTAAAACAAAATGTGGTCAAGCGGCATTTCTCTCATTTTCGCCGCTTCGATTGAAATTTTCAACGTATCTTTCAAAGCACTCTGACCGATGTACTCATTAAAGGTTTTCGGTCTGATATTTGTTTCAAACGACATATCAAAAGAAGTTTCAACGGGAGTCGTATCCTCGTTTTTAACTTTCTTTACGCTTTTAAAGTTATTATCATCGGAAATTATTGCCAATTTAAACCCCTCTCGGTAATAATATTATAATATCAGGAAACAAAAAAAGTAAAAAGTAACATTTTTACATTTTTAATACTGTTTTCATATTTTTTAAACTATAATATAAAATAAAAGCATGTGAGGTAGAGAAGTGAAGATTAAGGAATTAATAACAAAATCAGCGGCAGAACAAAGAACCGCATTATTAAATAAAGACGTAAGTGCATTGGAACTTACGCAGGCTGTATATTCGCAAGTTGAAGCAACGGAAGAAAAAATCGGTGCGTATAACTCGCTTACAAAAGAATATGCAATTGAAACCGCCAAAAAAGTTGATGAAAAGATTAAAAACGGCGAAGAATTACCTGCGATGGCGGGAATACCTTTGGCATTAAAAGATAATATCAATTTAAAGTCTTATCCGACAACGGCTTCAAGTAAAATTTTGGAAAACTTTATTTCACCTTATGATGCAACGGTTACAAAAAAATTAAAAAATAATTTAATTCCGATAATAGGAAAAGCGAATTTGGACGAATTTGCAATGGGTTCGAGTAACGAAAATTCCGCTTTTAAAATAGTAAGAAACCCTTGGAATTTATCAAAAGTTCCGGGCGGAAGTTCAGGCGGAAGTGCGGCGGCTGTTTCGTCAGGTGAAGCTACGGTTGCATTGGGTTCGGATACCGGCGGAAGTATCAGATTACCTGCAAGCTATTGCGGTTTGGTCGGTTTAAAACCTACATACGGATGTGTTTCAAGATACGGTTTAATTGCGTTTGCCTCTTCTCTTGACCAAATCGGACCAATTACAAGAACGGTTGAAGATTCGGCAATGTTGTTAAACGTTATCGCTGGTCATGACGAAAAAGATTCTACTTCTTTAAACATGCCCGTTCCCGATTTTACAAAAAATCTGAGAGATGATTTAAAAGGCGTAAAAATCGGATACATAAAAGAATTATGCAATGAAGGTTTAATGCCGGAAGTTTCCGGTGCAATGCAAAAGACAATCGAAACATATAAATCAATGGGAGCGGAAATGGTTGAAATATCATTGCCGTTAATAAAATATTCGATTGCTGTTTATTATATCATTGCGACAGCGGAAGCAAGTTCAAATCTTGCAAGATTTGACGGTGTAAAATACGGTTACAGAACGGCAAATCCTGAAAATCTGTATGATATGTACGTAAAAACGAGAGCTGAAGGCTTTGGTGATGAAGTTAAAAGAAGAATAATGCTCGGAACTTATGCTTTAAGTTCGGGATATTATGACGCTTATTATAAGAAGGCTCAACAGTTAAGAAGATTGGTAAAACAAGACTTCGACAATGCGTTTGCAAAAGTTGACGTTTTGATTTCGCCAACATGCCCGCACACGGCATTTGATATCGGTTCAAAGGTATCAGACCCTCTTAGCATGTACTTAACCGATATTGCAACAATCACCGCAAATTTGGCAGGTATTCCGGCAATGAATATTCCTGTCGGATTGGACAAAACAGGCATGCCAATCGGTTTACAATTGCAGGCAAACTGTTTAAACGAAAACAAATTGTTAAATGTTGCCTATAAGTTGGAAGAAGCTGTACAATTTGATTATAGTGTCCCTTCAAAGATGTTGGTGTAATGATAAAAAAAATAATTTTAGTTTTGGTAGCGATGATTGCACTGAATATGAGTACGGCAATTGTCGGAGCAAGTAATACGGAAGAAGAAATTTCGGAAGAAATAATGGAAAAAGCAATCTCCGCCTATAAAGACGGGGTTGCTTTTACGAAATCAAAGGCTTATGATAATGCAATTAAAGCCTTTAACAATGCCGTTTCGTATTATCCTTCGATGACGGACGCATATTATAACATTGCCGCAATTTATGTTATGAGGGAGCAATATGACGAGGCTTATAACATTTACAATAAAATCATTTCAATTAATCCGCATGATTATGATTCAATGTTGCAAGCGGCAAAAATTTGTTACAACAAAAAAAATTATTCAACGGCATTAAAATATTTAAAACATATTCCGGATGATTATGAAAATTACGGATTGGTCAAACAGATGGAGCGTGATGCCACGGAATTATTTGACAATCAAAAAAACCAAATAGAGCGTTCAAAAATTACGAAAGCCGATAAGATAAGAACAAAGATAATAGATAAATTTAACGCACCTGCGGGCATGGTTGTTGATTCAGAGGGAAACATGTATGTTGCGGCTTATGCCGACAATTCAATAATAAAAGTAGATAAAAATAAAAACAAATCGGTTTTGATAAAAGATTACCTGTTGGACGGTCCGATAGGGCTTGCGATAGATAAGTTTGATAATATTTATGTTGCGAATTACGAAGCGAATAATATATTAAAGATTACAAAAGGCGGTCAGGTCAACGTATTTATGAGCAATGTTTCGCAACCGTATTTTCTTTATATAAAGGATGAAGTTTTGTATATATCGGAGCAGGGGAATGACGTTGTTTTAACGTATAACCTGAAGAATTGAGATTAGCGGTTTTCAAACGATTTATAAAAAGTACTGCCGATTTCATTAAATTTTTGTTTCCCGTTTTCGTTGTTATCCTCTGAAAATTCCGAACGCAGAGCATTATTAAAATCATTAATTTTTTCTTCGGTAAGTTCTTTGTCCAAGTTGTAAACAGGTGCAATAATTTCGACTGTGTTTAGCATGCCTTCGGATTTATCACGCAATTGTTTAATAAACTCCATTGTATTTTGATAGGTTTTATCTTCCTCTTCATCATTAAAATAGTGCGACAGGTAGAAAGGTGCGGAAAGAGCCAATACGGGTTTTTCCTTTTCTTTGGCGAGTGTATCAATAACGTCATCATAATAATTTTCGGCGAAGGTAACGACTTTTCCTTTTTCTTCATCATAATGCGTTGCATATTTAGCGAATATATTTCTTATTGTGTTGTTAACCTCTTCGTTCGGAGTTTCAAAAGGGCGGGGCTGATATTCTTTGTTATACTCGTTGGGGTCACCCGTTCTTGACATGCCGTAAAGAATATAATCTGACTCGTCAATAATCTTTTTTTGCGTTTCGGGATTATAGTAATCCGCATATATTGTAGCGATTTCGGCTTTATTTTCGGCATATTCTCTTGTTCTCCAATAAAAATTAGAAACGTTATAATCTTTTGTTTCCCAAAGTTTGTTTTGGATTAAAAATTCTTCATGAGAGAACAGGAATTCGGGATATTCTGTATTTACGTCGTTAATAAAATTAGCAATCATATTTCTTCTGCCGTTTATAATTCCGTCAACCAACTTATTTAAGTTTTCGGAAAAAGGATTAATTCCGAATACAAGCATGGAGCTGTTTTCATAGCCGAGAATGGAATTTTTTGCTTCGTGTGCGAAAGTCAATTTTACGGCAGGAACAAATTTAATATTTTCGTATTTTTCCGGATTTTCACCGAGCATGCGAACAACATGTTTAACGCCTAAAAGAATATCTTTATCGGCGATTGCCAAAATAAATTTTTGACCGGTTTGTTTATGCAATTCATTTGCATACATCACGGCATTATCTAAAATCGAGTTAACGGAAACCCATTTATCATCGGAGAAATTGGAATGTTCTCCCAAGTCAATAAAATATCTGTTCGGAGCATTTTGAAAATCAAAATTCATTTTAAAATTTTCGATATTGCAATCGGGGAGTATATGTTTCAGTTCATCCGCACCGATGATAGCGGAAAAATTTTGCGGTGGGATTTCTTCTTCAAAAAAACTTCTGACCCCTTTTGAAAGTTCGGTTTGAAAATCGTTCGGAATATCTTGTGAATATGCCTGAACCACAAGTATTTTATCTTTTCCGTAAATTAAATCTTTCAATTTTTGACGCAATCCGCTTTTTTTCAAATTTTTATATGCCATTACGGGAGGGATAACAGTTTTTTCTTTTTCGGAAGATTGCGGTTCGTCATTATAATTTTCGTCAAATACGATTTTTTCTTCATCTTCGCCGTCGACAGATGATTTAAAAGAAGGATAAAATTTATCGGCAGCAGGATTGCCGGCATAAAAGTAAGATTTATCCGTTCTTTTGGCAGAGTTTACGGAATTATTGGAGGTCTGTGTAAAACCGGCATTTAGAATTTGCATTTTATATCCTTTTCGACACAGGTATAAAAAACCGAAAATAAAAAATTTGCCGGTAAATTTTAAAATTTTTGAATGGCGGTTTTATTCTTTGTACAAGAGAAAGCCTGCGGCAAGGGGGATTAATGTTACCAAAAAGGTAAGAAATTTTTTTGTTTTTTTCTTTTTTTTAGCGGAGGCAAATCTGTATTGGTCGGTAAATTTACGAATTTCGGCTTGTTTGTTAAGTTCGTCATTAACGGAATATTTGGGCAAATAATTCGGAGCCTGCACAAATTTTGAGTTTTGTGAAGATTTTAATTTTCTTGCGGGAATAGTGTTATTTTGGTTTAATAATGTGGAACTTATATTATTAGTCATACTTTTACCTTTACAAGGAGTGTAAAAAAGCTGAATATAAAAGATTGATATAATAATAAAGTATTTTTACAAAAATTAACATTGTTAATGTAAAATTTTGTAACGAAACGGCTCAAAAAAAGCAAAAAAAATAATTCCGGACAATTATAACATTTAGAGATTGTCTGCATGCAAAGGAGTAAAACGTGAGAATACATAAATTTAATCCGAACTTAAATAACAACACAGGGTTTAAAGGACACCAAAAATCCATTGATAAACAAGGATATACGGAACATAAATTTTATTATTTGTATGATAAAAAGAAATATGATTGTGCGGTAGAAATATACAATATAAAAAGGGATGATAAAGGCGGATTTCAAGTCGATACAACAGAACCTGCAGATACGAAAGAAATGGAAAACGGATTTGTTTCCGTTGATACCGGCAGCATTGAGAATTTATATTCCGATGAAGGTTTTGCATACAGATTTAAGTTGACGGACAAAAACAATGCAAAAAATGTTAAATATGCGTTTGATAACGGAATGACAATCGGTTTAAAGGAACGTGAAGGCAACCAATATAACCTTATATTAAACAACAGAACAAGCATAAACAAAAACGGTCCCATGCAGTTAATTATGCCTGACGGATATTACCCCGGCGTTGAAAAAAATAATGAAACGGGAACAAAAATAAACAATGCGTTAAGAGGTCAGGCACTTGCTTATGTCAGAAACCACGCAACAAAAGCGGGCGGAAATTTTTACGGAATAATTCACAGACTTGGCGAACTGGAAAAAGAAGGTGTAAAAAGAATAGTCGGAACACCGTTTACAAAAGATACAACATCTTCGCATAAATACTGGACGGAAAATGCATTCAGAGTATCACCGGATTTGGGAAGCGAAGAAGATTTCAAAGTATTCCAACAGGAATTATTTAAACACGGTATTAACTGGGTTGCCGATGCCGCATTGGTAAATGAGGGCGTTCAGGGTGTCAGAATATCCGAAGTGTTAAGAAAAGGCGAAAATTCGGTAAACAAAAATATGTTCAGAACAGATGAAAAGATAAAACTCGGATTGTTGCCGGATAATTCACCGAATACAAGATTAAAAACAATAAATTCACCGATTGAAATTAAGGATGGTAATGTAACGGAAAATAAAAATTATAATCCTTACAAACCGACTTATATTCAATTGTATGATGAAGGACTTGCTTCAAAAGAACAAAAAACATCTGATGAATTAATCAGTGAATACGCAAAGAAAAACACCGATAATATATACGATATAACAAAGCATGATGATGCGGTATATCCGTATTCGATTGAAGTCAGCCCGTCCGAATTGGAAAGGAATATAAAGCACGTTAAAGAAACGGTCGGTGATATTGATATTGCTAATATTGAAACAATTAAAGAATTATGTAATTTTTCAACTTTTTCAATCGTCGGCAAAAGCGAAAATGCCGGTTTGGAAGTGTGGGATGGTAACGTTGATATTGCTAAATTAAATTTTTACATAAATGCAAAAGATATTTCAAAATTCCAAAAATTACCGAAGGAAGAATGTGAAAAAGCAATTGCGGATTTTGAAAGAGGTGCACTTGCCGTAAGGGATACCGCAATTAATTCGGGTAAATATTGGACTCAAAAAGTTAACGATATACAAATTGAGTATATTACCGATTTGTTAAAAGGACAAAAGTTAGAAACGGCAGAAAATTATTTGGAATTTATCGAAAACGCACAAAAAGCCGGTAAACTTCCGAAAGCCGTTCATGAAATAAATGAAGAAGTTATCAATAATGTGTTGGGAAATAATTATTATTCGATAAAAACGGATGATTACGAGGATTATTCCGTATCCGATTATATCTTGAATAAATCAATGGATTTGCCGCTTGAAACCTTGCCGGTTGCAACAAATCTGCTAAGTATAATTACATCACCGTATATTGCAAAAAAAGCAAACACGGAAGATGAATTGGCTGTTTCAAGATATGACCTTTATAAAGCGGAAAATCCGAATTTACCTGAAAAATATGCAAAAGTCTATAATAAAACGGAAAAAATGTATGAAAAACTCAGCGAGAAAATTGAACAAATAACAGCAGGCATACATGACGTAAAAGATGACAAGGGAAATGTAACGACCTTCGGTAAATATGTACTGTCGGAAATAACTCCGGATTTAACAAAGTATCTTTTGGTTAAAACATTAAATCCGAATGCAAACATAGAAGTTACGGCAAAAGGCATTGATTTTTCAAACGTAAAAGAAGAAGAAATAACAATGCAATCGTTGGGTATTCCGTTCAACGGTATGACCTCCGAAGAAGAAGCAAATGTCGTAATTAATAAAATTACGGACGGCTTAGACAAAATTTCCGTTGACAATCTCAAAGAAAATATAAAAAACAGATATGCGGGAAAAACCGAAAATGATTACAAAATAGCCGAAATGATAACGGACAGAACCGAATCCGGCTTGGGTTGGAGAATTGACGCATCAAAAGATATCGAAGCCATTGATTCCGTTCGTGCAAATAATGCAGATATTGAAAAAACATGGAATAATGTAATAGATTTTTGGAAACGCTATAACAGTGAAGTTTCAAAAATAAATCCTCACGCATATACAACCGCCGAAATAACGGATTTGGGTGACTTGGCAAGATACGATAATATAGGAAACAAAGTAGAGAAAGATGCGGAATACGAAAGAAAGTTTTTGAACGAAACCGGTATTACTTCGATTGCGAACTATAATTATTTCTTCTCATTAATTCCCGATTTATATGCAAATTCTAATTTTGAAAAAGGTAATAATTTAATAAAACTTAAATGGGATGACGAGAAAAAGAAAAATGTTCCTGAGCTTGACAACGGAGAGCTTTATAAAAAATTAATTGTAGGTTGGGGCAACGAAGACGGCAATCCGGGGTTTTTATTCCAAAGTCCTGATGACGGTGTTGTTAATTCATATACGTTTATCGGAAACCACGATAAACCGAGAGTATTGCACTGTTTAGGTTTGGATATGGGATTATATCAGAACGATTTGGTTTCCGACACTAATGCCGGCAGATTGGAGTGGAACCGTGGAGTTGCAAAATGGGTTTTAGATGATGATAAAATTACCGATTTTTCAAAGTTAAATTCAAGAGCAATTGCTATGGGTGCAAGATTAAAAGAAGTTTTTGAACAATTAAACAAGAAATCGGGGTTAATATCTGATAACCTGAGAGATAAAGCTTATAAGGCAATTAAAGACCTTTCAACGGGCAATTTTAAGGGTAAAGAATTTGATGCGGAAGCCTTCGGAACAAGACCTTTTGAAATTGCAATAAAAAGCGTATTTGAACAGATTAAATATAATGAAAAAAATGATTTTAAAATAGAAAATGAAGCAAAAATACAGGCAGAAATATTGAAAGAAATATTAACGCCGGCTTTTGACAGATTTTATTCAATGCACAAGTTATTAACGGTACTTCCCGGAAGTCCGACGGATTTTGCAGGCGACAGAGTCGGTGCAACGGGTTATGAAGCAAAAGCAAAAAACTACCACCAACAAAACAGAAATGTTATAAACTGGGAGTGGTTAAAAGACGATAATGACAACCGATATAAATTTGTAAAAGACTTTTATGACAAGATGAATGAAATCTCAAACCTGAGAAGCAACCCCAAGTTGAGTGCTTTAAATGACGGAGCAACGGTTGTATTACCGATAACAGGGGAAAAAACAAATGAAGTACAAGCCTTCTTGCGATACAACGACAAAGGTTCTGCCGTATTGGTAATGAATATACGTAATTTACCCGATGATGTTAACTTTAGAACAAAAATAAATGAAAATCCGAATGTTCAACCTTGGACACTTGGAAATAAAAGACAAATTAATATTTCTTCGGAAAATTTAAAAGAAGGATTAAAGTGCGGTTTATCGGAAGGAACCGTATTCAAAAATGCAAATGAAAAAGATAATTCCGAATATAAAGTTGTAAAAGACAACGGAAAATATGTATTAAAACGTTATTCAACAAACGGTACGGAATTACCCGTTCAACTTACACCTGAAGATTTGAACACTTTAATTTTGTATAAAAAATAACGAAAAAAATAAATAAAAACAAAACAGAACAAAAATATAGAGCATTTTACTCTATATTTTTTTGTCTTTTTAATAAAAATAATTTGTAGTAAAATAAAAAAAGAGGTAAACAAAATGAAATTACATAATACACTGACAAATACGGTTGAAGAATTTAAACCGATTGAAGAAAATAAAGTAACAATGTACGTATGCGGCCCGACAGTATATGATTATCCGCATTTGGGTCATGCCAGATGTTACATAACCTGGGATATGCTGTACAGATATTTAAAATTTTCGGGTTATAACGTGACATATTGCAGAAACGTTACGGATGTTGACGATAAAATATTAAAAAAAGCAAAAGAAGAAAATTCAACCGCAGAAGTAATTTCTAAACGATATTATGATATTTTCTCAAAATCAATGGCAAAATTAAATGTATTGAAACCCGATATAGAGCCGTTTGCAACAAAAACAATCGGAGAAATGATATCAATAATAAAAGATTTAATTAAAAACGAATATGCCTATGAAGTCGAAGGCGATGTATATTTCAGGGTTAAAAAGTTTAAAGAATACGGCAAATTGAGCAAACAGCCGATTGATGACCTGATTGCGGGAGCAAGAGTCGAAACCTCGGGCAAGAAAGAAGATGTTTTGGATTTCGCCTTGTGGAAAAAAGATGAAGAGTTCGGCTATCCGAGCCCGTGGGGCAAAGGACGCCCCGGCTGGCATATAGAATGCAGTGCAATGTCAAGAAAACACCTTGCAAAACAAATTGATATTCACGCAGGCGGTGCGGATTTGATTTTCCCTCACCACGAAAACGAAATTGCACAATCGGAATGTGCAAACGGTTGTAAATTCGTAAATTATTGGTTGCATAACGGTTTTGTAACAATAAACAAAGAAAAAATGTCAAAATCATTAAAAAACTTTGTTTCAATAGACAATTTGCTTGAAAAATACGATGCAAACACAATAAGATTGTTTATTCTGACAAACCATTACAGAATGCCCGTTGAATTTTGCGATACGGCACTTGAAGGTGCAAAAGCAGGTGCAAAGAGGTTACAAACGGCGGTTAACGAGGTTGTAAAATATACGAGGAAAGAAAATCTGCCGGATATCTCCGATACCGAAGAAATTAAAAAGTTCAAAGAAGCAATGGACAATGACTTAAACACATCGAAAGCCTTGGCTGTTATCTTTGATACGATTACGAACGCAAATAAATCCGTTGCTGAAAAGAATATTGAAAATGCTAAAAAATATGCGGCAATTTTACTTACGTTAACGGGCGTAATCGGATTTAACATTGAAAAAGAACAATTGAGCGAAGAAGAATTGCAATTGCGTTTGGATAACATTTTAAACGAAATCGACTTTTTAACGCAGGAAGATAAACTGCTAAAAGGTAATAATCTGATGTCAAAAATAACAGAATGCAGAAACAAAGCCAGAGCAGAAAAAAACTGGGCTGTTGCAGATAAAATCAGAACCCTGCTCGATTCTTGTTCAATTGTATTAAAAGATACAAAAGACGGAACCGTTTGGGAAGAAAAATAAAATGTAAAAACGAAAGAAACACGGTTTGTGCCGTGTTTCTTAAATTTTGTTTTTAATGTGCTTCACTTTTGCGGTCAAACATTGAAGGAAGAGCAATAAGTAAGAAGTACATCAAAGCACCGAATAAAAGTAAGTAAAGACCATCCATAACGTAATTCCTTTTTATTGTATAACGCCCACAATTATATAGTTCCACAATTTATTTTTTTATAACACTTTTATTCAAAAAAAATCGGAAATGTTAAGAAAATGCAAAAATGTAAAATAAAAGAACTCATAAAAAACTTGTGTTGCAGCGAATGCAGAAACGATTTTGACGAAAATTCAATTAATATTTTGAATGCTGCCGAAGGGCTGATTGTTTTTGAATTAAAATGTAATTTTTGCAAAAAAGATTTCGGAATTTCGTTTTTAAGTTATGAAGAAAATAAAATTTCGGAAAATGAAACATTTGAAATAATTGATTATCCGAACCCCATAACATCAAATGAGGTTATAGAAGCACACAGATTTATTAAAAAATTGGATAAAGATTGGAATAAATATATTCCCGATGACATGAAAAAACTCAAATAAGTAACTATAAATCCCAATTATCGCTTAAACGTGCGAATTTAAAATTTTTATAAAAATAATTTAAAATTTGATAAGCATTAAGCCCCTGTGCCGCAAGATTGTTGGCACCGTATTGGCTCATTCCTACGCCATGCCCGTTTTTCTTAACCCCGTTATCAAAGGAAGGAACGGAATGCAAAAAGGAACTGCCCGACTCCCAAACTTTTGTTCTTCCGCCCGCACAGGCATGATAATAAGTCGGCAAAACTTTTTTATCCTGAACAAGAACAATTCCTCTTGTTTCGTCAACGGCACGGGAAGTGGAATCTTTTTCGGCACTTGCACCGCCGTAAGCCTGATCGGCGGTATCATCAACCAAATCAAATCCTTTAGAACCGTGTTTTTTTGCGTTTTTGGTTGCAATGGCATAACTTCTTGCCGCAATCGCCTGAGCTTTTAATGCTTCATAATTCCATTTTGACGGCATTTCAGAGGGAACAACGCCCTTTAAATATTCTTCCAACTCGATATCATTAATTAAAGTAATGCCGTTTTCTCTGTTTTGGAAAATAAAATCCCCTCTGTACCACGCTCTTTTGGAGCACAAAAAACCGGGTTCTTTTGTTCTTACGTATATTCTGTCAGAACCGAGAGAAACATTTTTTTTGTTAATTAAAATACTTAAATCAGACCCTTTTGTTTTTATTTGATAAACCTTCATCGGCGTAATTTCATACAACACTTGGTCTTTGTAACCGTCATAAATTTCGGCGGGAACGGAGGAAGCAAATTGAACGGATTTTGTATTTGTAATCAGCCCGACTTTAATTGCATGTGCATCAAGCGAAAACACACACATAAAAAATAAGACTAAACATAATTTAACCGTTTTCATAACCCTAAAACCGTCATTAATTCCAACTGTAAATATATAATATCACAGTAAAAAACGAAAAACAAAAAAATCATACAAATGTAGCAGGTAAAAGCATAAAATTAATATAAATACTCCAAAAAAACGAGTACATTTGACTGTAAAAAATATATCATTATAAATGAATATAAAAGGGAAATTATAATGTTAAACGGTGGAATTAATTATACCGAAAGAGGAATAGTTCATAATATAAAAGCCATGAGAATGCAAACGGCTCTCATGAGCATTACGAATGAAAACGTGGTCGGTTTTGATAAAGTCGGCTACCAAAGAAAAATTCCGGTAGTTTCATCTTTTGCCGAATTTCTCGGAGAAGAAGCAATTTCAACGACAATTGACGATACGGTGGGAAGATTGGTGCTCACCCAAAATCCGCTCGATATTGCACTTGCCGAAAAAGGATATTTTCAAATAAAAACAAACGAAGGCATAAAATTATCTCGTGACGGCAGGTTGAAAATGACAAAAGACGGTGAAATATTATCCTTGGACGGAAGTCAAATATTGGATAATATGGGAAATCCCGTAATTCTTCCGATTGTGCCGGAAAAACCCGAAGATATTTCAATAGATTTAAACGGAACGATAAAAGTTTTTAATCCGCAAACAAAAAAACTTGAAACGGCAACGACATTATCCGTTGTGACGGCGGACGGAATTGCGGTTTTAAATCCGAACGTAAGACAAGGTTACAGCGAATATTCAAACGTAAGTTTGCACACGGAATTTTTACAAGCCGTACCGTACACAAAAACTTTTAACGCAAACAATCAGATGTATAAAATTCAAAATTCCGTTTTACAAAAAGCAATATCGTCTTTAAGCAGTTAGTGAGGAATAAATGGCAACGTTACAAGGCATAATACACAAAGGCATAATTAACACTCAAACGCAATTTGAACGTTTGGGCTATGTTTCGAGCAATATTTCAAACTATAACACAAACGGATATAAAGCCGTTCGCTTTGAGCAACTCTTAAACGAAAACGGATACCTTTCGGGTGTCGAAAGAACCGATTTTTCACAAGGTGCGATTTTAAAAACGTCAAGAGATTTCGACATTGCGATAAACGGTATCGGATTTATTCCGGTTACATCTCCGACGGGCGAAGTCGCATATACGAGAGAAGGTTCTTTTAAAATCGATAAAGACGGATATTTGGTAACAAACGACGGTTATTTGGTCGGTGACGGAATACAAATCCCGATTAATTATGACAATTTGAGAATAAAAGACGACGGAGAAATTGAAGTTTATTCAAACGACGGCACGGAAAAAGAAACCTTGGGAACAATTCCGCTTGTAACTTTCCAAAATGTCGAAGGATTAAAAAAAGGTGATTTTAATAAATATTACATTACTCAAAACTCCGGCGATCCGCATTTGATAAAAAATCATAACCGAATAGTACAAGGCAGCATTGAAACAACAAACATAGACGTAATGGACGAAGTTAATCAAGTTATGAGATTAAATGCTTCAATGCTTGCAAGTTTCAAAGTTATGCAAACAATAAACGATATGTACGAAAGAGCAACACAGTTAAATCAATAGTAATTAAATAAGGAATAAAAATGAATCCGATAGGAAACACATTAAACGCACTCGATTTAATAGCGGAAAGACACAAAGCATTGGCTTGTAACATAGCAAATATGGATACACCGAATTACAAAAGAAAAGATGTATCTTTTGCACAATATTTAAGCGGAAATTCAAGTCCGCTTGAAACAAAACTTGCCGCAAAAATGGGGCCTTCGCCGGTTATGGTTGACGTGTCGAACGAAAAAGTAAATCCGGCAACGGAATTATCGGAAATTCAAAAAAATTCCATTTTATATACGGTTGCGACAAGAAGAATGACATCAATAATAACGGAACTAAATACGGTAATTAAGGTAGGCGGATAATTATGGGAATATTCAGTGCAATGAACGTCGGCTGCGACGGGTTAAAAGTTCACGGAGCAAGACTCGACATTAATTCAAGAAACATAGCAAACATAGATACCCCAAACTA
Organism: uncultured Muribaculaceae bacterium; assembly: GCA_964531015.1. Lineage (GTDB taxonomy): Bacteria > Cyanobacteriota > Vampirovibrionia > Gastranaerophilales > Gastranaerophilaceae > Avigastranaerophilus. The sequence continues at coordinate 17,255 of CAZHCP010000010.1, read as the reverse complement.
TGTCAGAAAAATTCCGCTTGTTGTGTCAACGGAAAGCGGTTCTTTTTTGAGTATCGTAAATCAAATGAAAGAAAACGCTTTCGGCAGCGGAACATTGCCCTATGCAAGCGGAAGTGTTACAATGGCAGGTATCGTACAAGATCCGACTTTGGGCGAAAAAATATATAAACCGGGTCACCCCGATGCGGACGAAAACGGGTATATAAGAACTTCAAATGTTGACCCGCTTGTTGAAATGACCGATGCAATAATGGCACAAAGGGCTTATGAAGCAAGTTTGGCAATAATTACAATGAGTAAATCAATGGCGGACAGAGCTGCTTCAATCGGAAGTTAATAATTAAAACAAGGTAGTGTGTAGGTTATGTTTACAGGGATAATTCAAAATTTATTAAATTCTTCGGGACAGGCACAAGCCCTCCAAAGAGCAAATCAATTAAATAATTACGTGCAATCGGCAAGACGAAATGAAATGCCCGATGAAAATTTTGAACTTAATACTTTTGAGGACGTTATGAAATCCTCACTGAACGTACATACAAGATTTAATACAAACAAAGTTACTCCCGTTAAGTTCGGAGATTTAACGGCAAGAAATATTCAAAACGAATTAAATAAAATAAATACAACCGATGAAATTCAAAAAGCGGTAATAGAAGAAAACATTTTTCTTCAACCGGAAGAAAACGATATTCCGATATTGCCGATAAGCGTAAATCCCGCAGACAAATCGCACATTAAAGATTTAATATCCAAAATATCCAAAAAACACGGAGTCGATGAAAAATTGGTAAACGCACTGATAAAACAGGAATCGGGCTACAATCCCAATGCAAAATCATCGGCGGGTGCGGAAGGATTAATGCAATTAATGCCCTCAACCGCAAAAGCACTCGGGGTTACCGACGCTTACAACCCAGTACAAAATGTTGACGGAGGAGTAAGATATTTAAAAAGCATGCTCGATAAATACAACGGAAATATTGTACTCGCTCTTGCGGCTTATAACGCAGGTCCCGGAAACGTCGATAAATACAACGGTGTTCCTCCTTTCAAAGAAACTCAGGGCTACGTAAAAAATATATTGGCAAATTATTTATAAGGAATAAAAAATGATAGAAAACAGAATTGTACCGAATATGAATATTTTTTCAAACATACATAATTCAATGCCGATTGATGACTTTTCAAAACAAGGCTTCGGAGTTTCCAAATTAAAAGAAACAAATTCGCCCGATTTTAAAAGCGTATTGGCGGGCATGGTCAGTAATTTGAATAATGAAATCGAAAAACCCGACCAATTGTTAAACGCACAAATGGCAGGAAATAAAGAAGTTGATGTTCATGACATCATGACTGCGGTTGCAAAAGCGGAAGTCGGAATTAACCTTGCTACGCAGGTTACGACGAAAGTCGTTGCCGCTTATAATGCGGTCATGAATATTTCAATTTAATGTTTTTAAACGGTTCTCTTTCCGATATAATAAATAGTGTTAAGAAATTACCCGAAAATTAAATAAATAGTATAATACAAAGTAAGATAATTTATAAAGATTAGGAATATATGAATATAAAAGAACTATTGCAAAATAAAACGGTATTATACTCTGTTATAGGCGGAGTTGTTTTAATACTGCTTATTATAATAATATCGGCGGTTGCATTTTCCGCCAATAAATCAGGCTCTGCGGGAAAAGTAGTGGAAAAGGTACAAAAAGAACCTTTTGACCTCATTACAACAGATAATCAGGGTAAAGCAATAGAAATTCAAACACTTTTGGCAAGAAATCAAATTTCCGCAAAAAGACGTACCGACGGTTCAAAAACAACGGTATTTTTGGAAGGCGGTAAATACACAAACACGGATAGGGATGCGGCATTGCTTGCCGTTGTTAAAAGCGGGTTGGTGGATCAAAATGTAGGCTTGGAAATCTTTGATAAAAACGATTTCACCTCAACAAGAGATGATAAAAAAATTAAACTTGCAAGAGCCGTTAACGGTGAACTGGCAAGGCTTATTCGTCAAATGCCGAATATTGACAATGCTTCCGTATTCGTTTCAATTCCGGAATCTTCAATGTTTAAATCGGATAAAAAACCGATTAGCACAACTGTCATGCTTACGGTTGCAAGCGGGGTAAGGCTTGATAATTCCGTAATTAAAGCAATTAAAAGTTTATTGCTCGGCAGTGTTGTTGATTTAACCGCAGAAAATATTTCAATAACCGATTCTAACGGTAATGTTTACAGCAGTTTGGTTAAATCAATTGATGACCAAATTTCCAAATTGCAGGAAAATGACAATTATATGCAAACAAAAGTTGCGGCTCAGCTTGATATGCTTATAGGCAGAGGAAACTATGTCGTAACCGTCAGCACGTTTTTAAATCAGGTGCCGATTGAACAAACAAGCATTCAATATGATCCTTCCGGTAAAACATCACTTACCGAACAAACTTTTAAAGAAGGCTTGGGCGATACTTCGCAAGATTCAAGCAAAGGTTCCGATGCCGTCAGTGTTTATCTTCCGAACGGTTTACAAAATTCAAGTTCCGTGTCCTCTCAAAACAAAAATTATGAGAGAGTTGCAACGGAAACAAGCTATGGCGTGGGAAAAGTCCACACTTCCAAATATTATAAAACCGGAATTATCGAAAAAATATCAATTGCGGTTACAATGAATGCCGATGCAATGCCTCCGAATATGAGTGAAGATGAATTGAAATATCAAATTGCAAAAGCGGCTTCTCCGAAAGTCAGCCCCGAAGATGTTTCAATTGCATTTGCGGAAACAATAGACCCTTATTTGGCGGGTGACAGACCCGTTAACCTGCCGAAACCCGATGCTTCCGGCAATCCGTGGTGGTTGGCATTGGCGTTGATTTTGGTCGGATTGTTTGTAGGTTTTGTTTTTGTTCACAGGAAATTAAAAGATTCTTCCTCCGAACAGGAAGAAACATTAAGGCAATTGCAACAAAAAACGTCAGAACAGGAAAAACAAATCGTTGACGTAAATTTGAAAGCTGCCGAATTAATCGAAAAGCAAACCATTTTAACGCAAGAATTACTTGAACAACAAAAACAACTTCAAATCGAAAAGAAAAGAAACAGCGATATTTCGATAGATGAAATGGTAGAAGAATTATCCTCCGATATTCAACAAACCGACAGTGACAAAACGGTAAAAGAACTGAAAAGTTGGATAGAAAGGTCATAAGTAATGCCGATACAAGGATTTGACCCGAAAGAATTTGCAACGCTCCTTGCCAAACAGGCAATGGAGTTTCTTAAAACAGGTGATGACGGAACAGCAACGAATGTAGATTTGTCGGAAGCCGATAAAAAATTTATTATAACAACCGTCAATAAATTTTGCTTTATGTCCGGTAATGCTCTTGCTAATGACCAAAACATTAAATTCAATGCGGAACAGGCTTCTTTGTTGACGCAATTTATCGGCGAATGGACATTCCATAAATCGGTGGATTTGGTAAAAGGGAAAATCCCCGCTCAATTCAGAGAGCCGATTTTGCAAGTACTTGCAATGAATATTTTTAAAACGGGTCAATTGGCAATTATAAAAAAAATGCCCAACGATGCTTTAATTAACCTGATTGAGGAAAAAGTAAAAAAAGTTTACATTGAAGAACTGCAAAAACTTGTAACAAAAGGAGTCTTAACAAAAGAACAATTTGATTTTGCGGCAGGTTGTTCAAATATGAACGATTTTGTCGAAAAAGTCAATGCGGAAGGCACAATTGAAAAAACGCAGGAAACAAAAAATTCGGCGGTGATTAACGATAAAGACAAAAAAGTTTTAAAATTGGCAACGTTATCAATTTTGTTAAAACGATTGCCCGAAAAAAAGGCTAACGAAATTTTAAATTCTTTGTCAAAAGAAGACGTTAATCAGGTGATAAATTACATGCGTATGAGCAATCTGGAAGATAAAATCGACCCGAAAGTAATAATGAAATCGCTTGAAGAAATAAAAAAAATATTGCCCGTTGATGAATCAATTAACGTACAAAGATTACTAAAACAACATTACAGGCTGATAAAAACGGTTAAACCCGAAATATTAAAGAAAATTGCAATGAATGAAAGAGAAGCGGTAAAAGCATTCATCACGGATTCAAATTTTCCTGCAACCGAATATTTTACTCCTCATACAATTAAATCCTTAGTAACAAGCATAGAAGATAAAATTAATGATTATAAAAAAGAAGTACACAAACGCAAATAATAATTTGGAAGAAATACTTTCAAATGATATTGAAACGAATATTTCCGAAGAAAAAACGGAAATAGCGGTTACTTCAGGTGAAAAAGTACGGGATGAAGAACAAAACATTACAAAAACAAATCAAGAAACAACTCTACAAAAAGAACCCGAAATTTCTGAACCTCCCAAACCAAAAACAAATAATGATTTGGATTTTATTATAGATAACATAACCTTTGAACAGCGTGAAGAAAGAAGAGAAGGCACAAGAAGAAGAGGATACAGAAGAAGTCAGGACAGAAACATTATTTCAAGAGCTCAAAGTGAAGCACTGTCAATAAAAGAAGCTGCAAAACAGGAAGGCTATCTTGAAGGAATAAATAAAGCCGGGGAAGACATTGCAGAAATACGAAATAAATTTTCGGAATTTTTTAATTGTAAAGATGAAGTTTATGACAAAGTTTCCGGTTGCATTTTGGAAATTGCATTGGAAATTGCAAAAAAAATCATTAATAAAACGGTAGAAACGGATGAAACCGTAACTTTATCCATGATAAAAGGAGCGATTGAAGAAATAAACAAAACCGAAAATAAAATAATATTAAAAGTTATGCCGAAAGATGTTGAAATAGTAAAAGACAAAATTGGTGAAATCTTCACGGAAAATTCAACCGAGGCAAAAATATCCGTAATCCCGGATAATAATATAAAAGAAGGCGGAGTCATAATCGAAACATCAAACGGAATAATTGATGCGACATTGGAAACTCAACTCTCTATAATGGAAAAAGCGTTAAGTAAAAATAAGGAAAGTTAATTAAATAAATGGCACAACCGCAAGGAGCAAAACCGTCAATGGTAAGTGAAATAGCATTAGCAATATTTGTAATATTGTTAATTGTGCTGTTAATTTGCGAACTGCCCCCGATTATTGTTAACTTCGCAATCAGCTTTAACATAACCCTCGGTATATTATTGTTAATGATTTCTTTGTACATACAAAAACCGTTGGAACTTGCGTCTTTTCCTTCAATCATATTAATCGGTACAATGTTTCGATTGGTATTGTCAATCGCTTCAACAAGGTTAATTCTTGCAAAAGGTGAAGCGGGTGAAGTAATCGACGCATTCGGAAATTTCGTAACCGGCGGTAATCTTGTTGTCGGGTTTGTAATATTTATCATTATTACAATCGTACAATTTATGGTTATTACAAAAGGTTCTGAACGTATTGCGGAAGTTTCGGCAAGGTTTGCGTTGGATGCTATGCCCGGTAAACAAATGACAATTGACGCCGATTTTAATGCGGGGCTTATTTCTCCTGAAGAAGCGGTAAAAAGAAGAGAAGATTTACAAAGAGAATCAAGCCTCTACGGTTCAATGGACGGTGCCATGAAGTTCGTAAAAGGTGATACCATGGCAGGTATCATCATTGTAATTATTAACATCGTGGGCGGTTTGGCTGTCGGTGTTATAATGAACGGAATGCAACCTGCGGAAGCGGTACAAAAATATACGGTATTAACGGTAGGTGACGGTCTTGCTTCACAATTACCGTCTTTGTTAATGGCAATATCAGCCGGTATCGTTATGACCCGTTCGACTGCTTCAGGCGGTTCTTTGGGCGGTGATTTATCGGGTCAGATTTTAAGCAAACCTTCAAGTTTGATATTTACCGTCGTTTTCTTGGTGTTTATTGCATTAACCGGATTTATAACAGGCTTGCCGTGGTACACGTTTACGGTATATGCAATAGGTATTTTGGCAGCTTATTTTATCGTATCGGTAAACAAAGACATTCAATCTCAAATGACCCAATATAATGCCATAAAACAACAAATGACCGACGTTACAAACCCGAACAGAATGTACGAACGATTGGGTGTTGACGTATTATCACTTCAAGTCGGCTCGGGCTTGCTGGAAATTGCCGACCCCGATCAGGACGGTTTGTTGTTGCCGAAAATTGCGGCATTAAGACAAAGAGTTACGGATGAACTCGGTTATATTATTCCGAATATTAAAATTATGGATTCTTCGGCACTCGGAGCAAATGAATATATGATTGCCGTAAGAGGAAACACCGTTGCGGTCGGAACCGTATATCCGAAAAAGAGTATGGTTATTGCCGATCAATGGGATGCTTTGGGCAAAGAAGTTCCGAAAGATGCAATAATCGGCGTCGATCCGACATATCAAACTCCCGCATATTGGCTTGATAACGCCTTTTTACAAAACCATAAAGACGTTACGGCAATTGATTGCGTAGACGTAATTATTACGCATTTGCAGGATTGTGCAAGAAAATATGTTGATGAAATTATGACAAAAACCGATGTCCTGAAATTAATGGAACTTGTTAAACAACAAGACCCGACTTTGGTTAATGATTTGGTTCCCGCCATAATTTCAACAAGTGACTTAAGAAAAATATTTGTTAATTTGATAAGAGAAAAAGTATCAATAAAAGATATTATTTACATTTTTGAAAGATTATGCGACTACGCAAGATTTTCAAAAGAACCGGATATCCTTTCCGAAAGATTGCGTGCGGCTTTGGGCAGACAAATTTGCCTTGCAAATTGTACTCCCGACAAAGTGTTGTATGCACTGACATTATCTCCCGAATGGGAAAAAACGCTTGATGACAGCTGTCAAAGAACGGAACTCGGTACAATGTTCCTGTTAAATCCGCTTCAAGTTCAGGAACTTATTGAATCCGCAGCTTCAACAATTATCAGGGCTCATCAAAATATTAATGTTCAACCGGTTATATTATGTTCCCCGAGAATAAGATTACCTTTGTACCAGCTTTTGGAACGTCATATATCAACAATCGTAGTAATATCTTATTCCGAACTTATTACGGATATCAGAGTTGAAGCGGTTGATACAATCGGAGAAGCGGCAGGCTATAATTTCGGGTAATAAATTATGTTAAATCAAAGCAAAGAAAAATCAATAGAATTTGTAAAACAGCAGGCATTTGAAATAATAAATTCGACAAAATTATATTCCTACAAAGGTACGGTATCAAAATTGCTGGGATTAACGGTTGAAGTTAAATTACCGGGGTTAAAAATCGGCGATTTGTGTTTTATCGAAACTGCCGAAGGCGAAAAAAAACCTGCCGAAGTTGTTGCATTTAAAGGCGAAAATGCACAACTGCTGTTGTTATATGACGGTGCCGGAATAGGTCAGGGCAGTTTGGTTTCCACAACAAACAAGGCAATTTCAATTCCGATGGGTGATTTTTTGCTCGGACGTTTAATAAGCCCGTTAGGAGAACCCATTGACGGAAAGCCGATGGATACAAGAGGTGCTCCGAGAGTAAATATTGATAATCCGCCCCCCGGTGCATTTGACAGACCGATTATTAAAACAATGTTTTCAACGGGGGTAAGGGCAATAGATTCAATGCTTACCTTAGGTGCAGGACAACGTATGGGCTTATTTGCAGGTTCCGGGGTCGGTAAAAGTACAATGTTGGGTATGATTGCAAGAAATTCCGATGCCGATGTCAACGTTGTTGCTCTGATTGGAGAACGTGGAAGAGAAGTTAAAGAATTTGTTGAAAATTCGCTCGGTGAATCCGGCATGAAAAAATCCGTTTTGGTATGTTCAACCGGCGACCAACCGCCTTTAATCAGACAAAAATGTTTAATGTCGGCAACGGCGGTTTGTGAATATTTCCGTGACCAAGGCAAAAAAGTCTTTTTGATGACGGATACCGTAACCCGTTGTGCAATGGCGGGAAGAGAAGTCGGCTTGTCAATCGGTGAACCGCCCACAATTAAAGGTTATCCGCCTTCGATTTTTTCCTGGTTGCAAAAAGTTTTGGAACGTACGGGCAACAGCGAAAAAGGCTCAATTACCGCATTATACACGGTGTTAATGGAAGGGGATGACATTAACGACCCTGTTGTTGATACGGTAAGGGGTATTGTTGACGGACACATTTTCTTATCGAGAAAAGTTGCGGAAATGAACCATTACCCCGCTATTGATGTTTTGGGCAGTATAAGCCGTTTGTTTACGGAAATTGTAACGGAGGAACATAAACAAGCCGCTTATAAAATGCGTAAATTAATGTCTTTGTACAGAGAAAATAAAGACTTAATCGACGTCGGAATGTATAACCCGGGGTCAAATCCGAAACTGGATATAGCCATTGAACTGATGCCGCAAATAAATGCCTTTTTGCAACAACGAACCTCCGACAGCGTAACAATGCAAAGCACAATCTCAACACTTATTTCCATGATGAAAGATGTGAATATTTAATTCACATTTATATAATTTGAAATATTTGCGGTTATTCCATCATTGCTTCAAGTGCGGCGATTTTCATTTTTTCCGTATCCGGTTTTTGCCCCGTCCAGATTTCAAATGCTCTTGCTCCTTGATATATCAACATATCCAAGCCTTGAATTGTTTTAATTTCATATTTTTTTGCTATTTTTATCAGTTCCGTGTTTAACGGATTATAAACTATATCATACACAATAGCTTCTTTATTCATTGTCTTTATTAAATTTTCTTCAATCGGAGAAATGCCTTGTGCTTTGCCCTTCATTCCGATTGGAGTTGTATTTACAAGCATTTTATATTGCGATAAATCTTTTAAAGTTTCAATTTGTATGCAATTCATTTCAACATTAGGGAAGTTTTCTCTCAAAACATCAGCCATTTCGGTTGCATTGATTATATTTCTGACATAAAAATCAATTTTTTTTGCTTTTAATATTGAAATTCCGACCGCAACCGCTCTTGCTGCACCGCCGTTGCCCAATATTGCAACATTTTTTCCTTCTATTTCCGTCCTGTCTTCTTCCGATATAGCCTGAACAAAACCGTAAACATCCGTATTATACCCGATTAGAGAAGAATCTTCCGCAATTTTTATCGTATTTGCACTCCCCGCAATATTTGCAATATTGTCAAAATTTGATAAAAACAATGTAATCGGTACTTTTAACGGAATTGTTACGTTAAATCCGCCATATCCTCTTGAACGTAAATATTTGAGTCTTGTAACCAAATCTTCCTGTTCGGTTTCCAAAATATCATAAGTTCCTTCCAAACCGAGAGATTTAAAAGCCGCTTCGTGTATGACTTTCGACATCGAATGCGATAAGGGATATCCTATTAAACCGAATTTATACATTTTTATTCCTCATTCTCGTTTAAGACTTTTGTATAACTACACTTCGGATTTGTGCAATCCAACTTAGTCATTTTTTTTGAGAGTTTTTTTACCAACATAGACCCGCATTGCGGACATTTTTCAATAACCGGTTCGTACCACGAAACAAAATCACATTGCGGATACTTATTACAACCGTAAAAAATTGTTCCCCGTTTTGATTTTCTTTCTATAATTTCGCCTTCTCCGCATTTCGGGCAGGTAACTCCCGTTGATTTGTGATAGGTTTTTCTGTTATTGCAATTTTCGTTCACGCATTGCATATATTTTCCGTAAGGTCCGATTTTAAATATCATCGGCGAACCGCATTTTTCACATTTTTCATTACAAACTTCCGCTTGTTCGGGTTCTTTATTTTCTTCTTCCATAGTCAGAACATCCATAGGCATTAACGATTTACAATCAGGATACCCCGAACAACCCAAAAACAAAGAACCGTTCCTTCCCGTTCTGACAAGCATGGGTTTTCCGCACTTCGGACATTTTACTTTTGTTTCTATATTTATTTTTTGTGCCGTTTTCATAACGGAATTTACTTCAACCATAAACGGGTCATAAAATTCTTTTAACACAATGTTCCAAACCGCTTTTTTTTCGGCAATCATATCCAATTTTTCTTCCATGCCTGCGGTAAATTTATAATCCATAATATCAGCAAACTGTTCGACAAGCTGTTTACAAACCGCACGACCGAGAATTGTGGGGAACAAAGTTTTATCTTTTTTCTCAACATATTTTCTTGTTTGGATAACGGTAATAATCGTAGCATAAGTTGAAGGACGACCTATGCCGTGTTCTTCCAATGCTTTAACCAAAGAGGCTTCGTTATAACGTGGTGGAGGTTGAGTAAAGTGCTGTTTCGGATTTATTTTTTCGACATCAACCTTATCGCCTTTTTCCAAATCGGGGATTTTGCAATTTTCTTCTTTTTCGTTTTCGTCTTCGCTGTCGTTATACAGTTTTAAAAATCCGTCAAAAGTAACTTTGCTTGTGCCGGCTTTTAAGATGTAATCACCTGCTGAAATTTCGATTGATTTGTTTGCCACTTCCGCATTTGACATTTGAGATGACATAAATTTTTCCCAGATAAGTTTGTATAATTTATATTGGTCACTGTCAAGATATTGTTTAATGCTTTCGGGCGTACGTTCCGGATAAGAAGGTCTGATTGCTTCGTGTGCGTCCTGAACATTTTGTTTCCCTTTTGCATAAATGTTGGGAGTTTGCGGATAGTATTTTTCTCCGAAATTATTTAAGATAAAATCTTTTGCCATAGACATAGCGTCATCGGAAACTCTGACGCTGTCCGTTCTCATGTAAGTAATTAAACCGACCGCACCGCCGTCAATTTCAATACCTTCATATAATTTTTGAGCAACCTGCATTGTCTTTGATACGCCGAAACCCAATTTTGAGCTTGCCGCACGTTGCAGAGTCGAGGTTATAAAAGGAGCGGTCGGTTTTCTTTTTGTTGTTTTATCCGTTACTTTTGAAACCTCGAAATCCGAATTTTTAAGAGTATCAACAATTTTTAACGCTTGTTCTTCGTTTTTTATTGTTTTTTCAATTGATTTTCCCTTAAATTTTGAAAGTTCGGCTTCAAACTTTTTTCCTTCCTTTGACAATTCTGCGTGAACAGTCCAATATTCTTGCGGTTTAAACGCTTCAATTTCGTCTTCTCTTTCGCAAATCATACGCAAGGCAACGGATTGAACTCTTCCTGCCGACAAATTATAGCTGCCCATTTGTTTCCACAAAACGGGGCTTAATTTATAGCCCACCAATTTATCAAGAATTTGTCTTGTTTGTTGTGCCTGAACCATATCCATATTAATTTCACGAGGATGTTCTATTGAATATTTTACGGCTTTCGGAGTAATTTCGTTAAATTCTATTCTTTTAATTTTTTCATCGGGAGCGGTCAATATCTGACGGACATGCCATGCAATAGCTTCTCCTTCACGGTCAGGGTCGGATGCGATAAAGATGTTATCAAACTTTTTTGACAAATCATTTAATTTTTTCACAACGTCTTTTTTGTTCGGTATTATTTCAAATTTCGGTTCAAAATTGTTATTTACGTCAAACCCCAAATTATCCGTTTTCGGATCTTTTGTCGGTAAGTTTCTGATATGCCCGTAACTTGCTTCTATTTGAAAATTATCACCCAATATTTTCTTAATTGTTTTTGATTTAGCGGGTGACTCAACTATTACCAATGTTTTTTCTTTTTTGACTGCCATTATTCTCTCTGTTACACCGAAATATACTTATTCCCGTCCGTTTGATTTATTATGCCTTCCAATTCCAGCTTTGTCAATATTACCATTAAATTATTTATATTCAAACCGGTTTTTAAAATTATCTCATCAAATGATAACATATCTTTTTGTAAACATTCAATAACTCTTTTTTCTTCTTTTGAATATTCGCTAAATTCATTTTTCAAGGACTGTTTCAAATCAACACTTGTTAAAGTCCATCTCATATAATCCAATATATCATTGTAATCGGTTACGACACCCGCTCCTGATTTTATTAATTTATATATGCCTTTTGTATTCGGATTTGTAATTAATCCGGGCATACACATTAATTCACGTCCTTGTTCAAGAGTTAATCTTGCGGTTATCATGGCACCTGATTTTTCGGTGGCTTCCGCTACCAACGTACCTTTTGAAAGCCCCGATACTATTCTGTTGCGTGCGGGGAAATGCCAACTTATTGACGGAACGTCACACCAATATTCGGAAAAAACTACTCCGTTACCGTCTTTGATTTTTTCAAACAAATTTTTATTTGACGTCGGATATAATTTATCAAATCCACCGCCGATTACGGCAATTGTTTTAATATTGTTGTTCAATGCCGCTTTATGTGCAACGGTATCTATTCCTTCCGCCAAACCCGAAACTATGCAAATATCACTGTTTGCGAAACCTGCAATTATTTTTGCCAAATTATTTTTTCCGCTTTCGCTGGCTCTTCTTGAACCTACGACGGCAAGTGTTTTTTCAAGATTGCAAACCGATAAATCCCCGACCATAAACAAACCCGTCGGCGGATTTATTATATGCCTTAATAAATAAGGGTATCTTTCATCTTCGGGGTACAGAAAATCAACATTTTTCTTTTCCAAATCCTCCAAGCATTTATCGGGATTTATTGTTTTTCTTTCGGACAGGAAACTTTCAACGGAAGATTTTCGCATTCCTTCAATGTTGTATAACTCGTTTTCCGAAGCGTTCCAAGCATACTCGATATCTCCGAAATGAGAATACAACAAATTAACGAATAACGAAGAATTATTTTCTAACCTTGAAAATGCACACCAAAATTTTTTGTTCTTGTCCATAAAATAAAATTAAGCGTTGCAAGAACCGTTTTTAGCTAAGTTTTCATATTGTAATTTATAATAAGCGGCTAATCTGCAAGCCAAATCGTACTTTTGTTGTAAATTAGCGTTTGAAAAAGAACAGGTATCACCCGAATTTTGAACCGGCTCTTTATCTTCAACCTGTTGTTGCCTTTGTGTAAAGTTAATTTTTCTGATAGGTTGACATGCCGGTGTCGTGTTTATTGAATTTATTGCCGTTATATTCATAATTTGCTCCCTTACACAAATGTTACATGTATGATAACACAATCAAATATTTTATACAACTATCCGACCGGATGATTATATTTCTTAACAATCAAGCCGTTGTAGAGCTTTTTGTATTCGCCCGCACCTTTTTTCCAGGAATAATCGCAAAGCATGCCTGTTTTCATCAAATTTTGCCATTCGTTTTTGTTTTTGTATAAAGCTATTGCGTTTTTCAGAGCGGAAATCATTTCTGCGGGGTTATAATTTGTGAATTTAAAACCGTTTGCGTTTTTTTGCGGATAAGGAATTATAGTGTTATCCAAACCGCCCGTAGCATGAACAACGGGAATCGTGCCGTATTTCAGGGCGATTAATTGCGATAATCCGCAAGGTTCAAAGCGGGAAGGCATTAAAAATATATCGGCTCCGGAATATATTTTGCCGGAAAGTTCACTGCAATAGTGAATTTTGGCTCTTATATTTGCGGATTTTTGAGTTAACGATTTGAAAAAATTTTCGTATTTTTCTTCGCCCGTACCGATTATGATAAAATCCGCTTCAATGTTGAGCAAGTCGTTTTCGCATTGCATTAGCAAATCAATGCCTTTTTGTTCAACAAGCCGTGATATCATTGCAATTAAGGGTTTGCTTTGAACATAGGGGAGTGAAAACTCTTTTAAAATTTCACGTTTGCAATTTTCTTTGTTTTCAATTTCGTTGACATCATAATTAAATTTTATCGTTTTATCCGTTTTGGGGTTAAATTCGTCATAATCAACTCCGTTTAAAATTCCGCATAATTTATGTTTGTTTTTTATTAAAACATCTTCCAATCCTTCACCGTATTCCTTTGTTAATATTTCTTCGGCATAACGTGGCGACACGGTAACAATTTTGTCGGAATAATTTATTGCACCTTTCAGCCAGTTCAAAACTCCGTTATGTTCCAAACCGCCCGGCCAAAACACTTCCTCTTTGTTTAAGCCTGCGACATCCAAAATTTCCGGGAAATATTTTCCCTGATATGCCAAATTATGTATGGAAAAAACAGTTTTTGAATTTTTATAAAATTCATCATTTTTCAATGTTGTTTTCAACCAAACGGGAATCATTGCAGTGTGCCAGTCATTGCAATGGATTATATCAGGTTTGAAATTTAATGCTTTTGCATATTCCAAAACGACTTTTGAAAAAGTTATAAAACGTTCCTGCTCATACCAAGAGTCAATATTTAACGGATATACCGTTTTAAAACAGGAAAAAAATTTCGGATTTTCAACAAAAAATACATTTATGTTTGTGTTCGGCAATTGACACATTTTCAGAGAAAACACATATTCTGCGAAGCCGAATTTTAATTTAATTTTTGAATTTTCAATTTTTCTTATATTAAACTTTTTTTCGTCAATGCTTCCTATTAAGGGAGTAAAAATTGCGACTTGCGTTTCTTCATCGGCAATATATTTGGGCAATGCCCCCATAACATCCGCCAAACCGCCGACTTTCGTAAACGGTAACACTTCAAATGCAGCATATAATATTTTCATTTTACACCAATCCCGAGAGGTACTCCAAAACAGCTTTGAGTATATCTTCCGTTTTTGTTAAATCTTTTTTCTCTTTTAATATTTTTTTAATTGCGGACTTTGCTTCGTTCCCGCTGTATCCGAGCGAAATTAATACGCTTTGAACTTCCATTATAATTTCTTGCGATATTTCTTTAATCGGTATATCGGATACATCAACGGGTGATACGTTTGACCAATTTATTAATTTATCTTTCAGTTCCAAAATGATTTTTTGAGCGACTTTAACACCTACGCCTTTTGCTCTTGAAAGTTCTTTAAAATCTTCTCTTATCATAATATCGACAAGTTCGGATACCGAAAATTCATCAAGTATCAATAAGGCGGATTTTGCACCTATCCCCGATACGCTTTGCAAAATGTTAAAAATATCTCTTTCTTCTTTTGATAAAAAACCGGTTAAACTCATTAAATCTTCTCTGTGGGTCAAAGAAACATAAATTTTAACATTTTTTAAATCCGTGTCCACTTGATTTACGACCCTTTTGCAGGCTTGAATTAAATATCCGACGTTATTGACTTCCAAAACAAAATAAGCCCCTCTGTACGAATTAATCTGTTTTGATACGACATCGCCTTTTAAATAATCATACATATTAAGTTTCTTCTTTCGTTTTCAATTTTTTATACAAGTCAAAATATTTTTGAGCTTCTTCTTCTTTTTTATCGTTTTGATAAGCATAAGCCAAATTATAATAAAAATTGCAATCATCGGATTTTAATTTTATTGCTTTTTTTAATTCGCTTTGTGCCTTCCCGTATTCGTTCAGTGCAATATACGCACAAGCCAAATTATAATAATAATAAGCAAAATCCTTTTTATATTTTATCGCACTTTTATATTCGTTTAGAGCCATATTATATTTTTTTTCTTTAAAATAAATATTTCCCAAATTATAATGAGCCTTGTCGAATTTAGGATTTAAAATCAACGATTTTTGCAAAAAGAAAACCGCATTTACTTCATTTCCCAAATCTTGCGTAATGTTCCCGAGCAAATACCATAACTCGTAATCCCGTTCTTCTTCGGTTATGGAAGATATCATTCGATATGCTTCGTCAAGATTATTTGAATTATATAATGCAATAATCTGCTGTTTTTTCTCGTCAAACGAAACAGCGGAAAAACATTTTTCCACACTCATAAAAAAACATATAATAATTATTATTGTACTTAATATTTTTTTCATAACCTGCCCTCTTAACATTATATGTTATTAAAATAAATGTTTCTATCTTATTTTGTAAAATTTTATAACATTTTTTACTTTTTCTTCAATTTTAATCCGCCAAAAGACTTTATAATAATATGGTACCATATATGTAAACGGGTTAACATGATTAGTTTAGACATAGATTTATCATATCTCAGCGAGCATTATAACATTGCAAGTTCAAACCTTGAAATGTATAAAAACAAGAGCATTACCAAGATAATGGAAATCGAGGCAAAACAGGGTAATAAACTCGCAACGGAAGCTCTCAGGGAAATTTCAAATTCTCCCGAAGAACTTGCAAGACTGTTTCGTCTTGTTAATCCGAAAAACAGATATTTAATTCTTATACACATGAACGAATCGGATTTGAAAGATGTTATGGCACTTTTAAAACCGGAAGAATTAATTTTGGGCTTAAGCATTTTTACGCCGGAAGCTTTGGTCGAATTAATGCAAAAAATGGAACCGGAGTCACTTTCAAAACTTATTTTGGAAAATATGGAAATTGAAAAATTCCTTAAATCAATTCCGGAAGAATTTATGAACGAGTTTTTAATGTCAAATAAACTCGATAAAGAAATTTTTATGAAATCGCTTGTAAAAACGGATGAAGAACATCTGCAAAAAATGATGGAAAATTTAACCGGTACACCGTGTTACGAAGATAAAAACACAATTTTGACAAAGGTCGGCACGCTTGAAAACGATAAATTTTTAAAAGCAATGCTTTCTTTTGAACCGGAAGGCAAACAACAATTGATTGCCAATATAATAAAAGAAGATGAAGATTTGTTTACGGAATTTTCTGCGGAAGCAATGACGTATCCGTTTAAAACAATGGAAAAGGAAGATATATTAAAATCGTTAACCGTACTTGAAACCGAAGAAATGTTGCCGATGGTTGAAGATTTACCGCAAGATTTAATGGCATTGATAGCAACACAAATCGACCCGAAAGTATTTTCGGAACTTCTTTGTAAAGAGTTTAAAGACGTTATTGCCGAATGCGGAATTGCCGCCTGATTTGCTTTCCCCGTTGAAAACATTGCAGTATGAGGGTTGAAAAATAGAATATCCGGAAAGTTGCAAATAAAAACAAAAAAAGATAAATAAACTAAATTTTATCAAGTTCCTTCTCCAACGGGAGAAGGTTAGGTTGAGGGTTTGCTTGAAAAATGAAAACTTCATCAACTTTTACTGTATAAGAAAAATTTTACAAAGTCCTCTCCGACGGGAGAGGATTTAGGTGAGGGTTGATTTAATGTAAATAAATAAGCGAAATTTTGTCACGTTCCTTCTCAAATGGGAGAAGGTTAGGATTAGGGTTAACTCAAAAAATAAAATATTAGCGAAGTGGCAAACAAATTAAAATTGAAATTCAAAATAAATAAAACAAAATATTCAACAAGGTACTACGTTTCTAATTCACTAAATT
>CAZHCP010000009.1:0-33933 GCA_964531015.1 uncultured Muribaculaceae bacterium | reverse complement strand
CCGGTATCGGACATAATTTACAAGAACACTCTGTTGTTTTAATCAGAGGCGGCAGGGTTAAAGATTTACCCGGTGTCCGTTATCACATCATCAGAGGTACTTTGGATACCGCAGGCGTTGCAAACAGAGCAAAAAGCAGATCCAAATACGGTGCAAAGAGAGCTAAGAAGAAATAGGAAGGTGATTTAAATGTCAAGACGTAGCAAACCTGCAAGAAGAATTCCCGCTCCCGATGCCGTATATAACAGTGTTGATATAGCCGGATTTATTAACAGATTAATGAGACGCGGTAAAAAATCAATTGCAGAAAAAATATTTTATTCAACATTAGAAAATTTAAAAACTAAATCAAAAGAAGAACCTTTGGAAATCTTCAAAAAGGCTTTAACAAACGCTACTCCTTTATTGGAAGTTAAAGCAAGAAGAATCGGCGGTTCTACATACCAAGTTCCTCTTGAAGTTAAAGCTGACAGAGGTATGGTTCTCGGTTCTACTTGGTTAATCGACGCTGCTAAAAAACGTCACGGTAAATCTATGGTAGAAAAACTTACAAGCGAATTATTGGATGCTTCAAACGGTGTCGGTGCCGCTTGTAAAAAACGTGAAGATACTCACAAAATGGCAGAAGCTAACAAAGCATTTGCTCATTACAGATATTAATATTATTTATCAATCAGAAAAGCGGGGAATTTAATTCCTCGCTTTTTGTTTTTCTTATATCAGTTGTTTAACGAATTACATCACAAAAATACAGTTCCGATTATCAATATTCGGATGAATTTTTTATTTGTCCCGAGTTTACTTTAATACTTACATCTGAAATTTGTTTATTTTGTGCAGGAATTTTACCAAATGTTTTCGGCGGTTTTATTCCGTTAAAATTCGGCGGTTGTTGAGGCATTCCGTCATGTTGAATTTTGGGTGGCGGCGGTTGCATTCCTCCAAACAAAACATGATTTGGTACAAAACCTCTGAATACATATTTATATACGTATTCGGGACGTGTGTTATAATAATTATTTTGTGTATAGATTACGGTTTGCGGAGGATTTTCTTCTTTTTGTTTTACTTCTTCCTCGTCTTCTTTAATAATAACACTATCACCTTCCGTGCCGGTTGATATAATTTTTTCATAAGAATATGCACTTTGACATTGTAAAATCAAAGTGCCGAATATAATAATAAATAAGTATTTGATTATATACATAATTTCGCTCAATTAATATAACGAATAAATTTATTAACGGTTCATTTATCTGTAGTTTTGGAATTGCAAAGGTACATTATATACATCATCTTTTTCTCTGAGCATTTTAATAACCGATTGCAAATCATCTTTATCTTTGCCGGAAACTCTGACTTGTTCGCCTTGGATTGACGCTTGAACTTTAATTTTCATGTTCTTAATATCTGCAACAATTTTTTTTGAGAGTTCCTGAGTTAATCCTTTTTTCAAATTGAACACCTGACGAACATTTCCGCCGAGTGCTTTTTCAACTTGTTGTGCATCTAAAATTTTAATACTCAAATTTCTTTTTATCATTTTAGTTTGAAGTATATCCAAAATATTTTTCAACTTCATTTCATCATTAGTTGTTATTGTTATTGATTTATCGGCGTCCAAAATTATGTCTGAGTTTGAATCTTTCAAATCAAATCTTGACGTTATTTCTCTTTTTGCCTGATCAACCGCATTTACGAGTTCCTGTTTATCAAATTCCGAAACGATATCAAAACTGCAATCTTTTGCCATAAAATCTCCTTTTTACATTATATTATCCAAACCGTAAATAAATTCATTATTATTATACACATGTCTTACAGCGAGCAGGATACCGTCCATATAACAACTGCGTGACATTGTATCGTGTTTTATTTTAAATATTTGACCATCAGAACCGAAAATTACTTCTTGTGAAGCAATATAGCCCGGCATTCTGACCGAATGTATATGAATATTCGAAGAAGTTGCGTTAGCACCTCTCGCACCTTGCAACAGTTCTTTTTCAGGGCAATTACCCTTTGTAAAATTCGGATTTACTTCACTCATCATTTGAGCCGTTTTAATTGCCGTTCCTGACGGTGCGTCTTTTTTTTGATTATGATGCAATTCTATAATTTCGGCATTATTAAAGTATTTTGAAGCCTGTTTTGCGAACATCATTAAAAGTACGGCACCGGTTGAAAAATTCGGAGCAATCAGGCAAGCCGTGTTTGTTTCTTCCGATATTTTTTTTATTTCTTCAATTTCTTTTTCCTTTAATCCTGTTGTACCGATTACGGATTTAACCTTTTTTTTCAAATATAACATTACGTGTTCATAAATTGCGTCAGGTTGTGTAAAATCAATAATTACATCAGGTTTATTTTTTTCAATTTCACTTTCAATATCACTTCCGATAATTACGTTATTTTCTTTTCCGAGAACAATCTTCCCGATATCTTCACCGGATTTATAAACATCAACCGCCATAACCAATTTTGTATCATCGCAATTTGTTACGGCTTTGACAATTTCTTGTCCCATTTTGCCCAATGCACCAACTATACCTGTTCTTATCATATTTTTCCTCTCTTCTTATCTATATAATAATTGATTTAATACTTATTTGTAAACATTTTAAAATAACATAATATTTTCTTGCACTAAAACGGAAAATATGTTATTATTTTTGAAAAATTAAAATAAGAAAGGAAAATTTTATGAAAAGAAACTTTTTAACGACAATAAATTCTGACACTTTCAACATTGAAAATCAATTGCATGATATCGGTACTCAATTATCCATAATTAAGAGTTTGGCAAATTTTTTACACTTGGGCTTATCAGGTGAAAGCGAAATGGAATTAGCGGATAATTCAAATTTGGCGTCGATTTTATATTCAATGATTGATGATGTAAATAATAAATTTAACAACTTTGAAACAGAGGTCAATATTTAAGTTTATTTTATTGACCTTTCTTTTTGCTTTATTTATTATTTTATTATGATAAGGTAATTATGAGGTTTTTATGGCACAACCTTTTTCGCAAGGCAGTCAATTAAAAAAGAGAACATCTGTTTTGGTTTTTCTGAAAGGAACTACGGCTCCTTTGGTTCTATACGTTGAAAATCCTCTTGCTGTTTATGAAGAACTTTCGGAAATTTTAAAAATTAATTCTCCTATTCCGAAATTAATTGAAAAATCGACGTCAGGACCGATAAAAAAAGTTTGCATTCAATCAAATCAAATTTGTGCCGTTGCTCTTCAAGACGAACAATATATGTAAAGTTTTTGCCGAAGTACGTTCCGGCTTTTCAATTGTTCCGGATAAAATATTTTTTTTCTGAATGTTTTTACTGATTATGCAAACTTATTCCATATCTATTAATATTTTTGTCGTATTTTTCAGCAATTTGCCTGCCCATATTAAAATTAATACGGAACCGAAAATCCCCGTTAAAGCGTCCAAATGAATACAATTTGCATATTTACCTATAATTAAAGCAAATATTGTTAATACGGACATCAATATATCGGAGAGAATGTGATAATATGCTGCTTTGTAATTATAATCATTATTATTTGTGTCTTTGTGATGAAGATGAACCGTTCCTTCCATTACGGAAATACAGATATAATTTATAATCAAAGCAAAAACCGAAGCGTATATTGCCTCCGTAAAACGTATTTCCTCCGGAGTGATAAAACGTTGTGCCGATTCAAACATTATGCCGAAACCGGTTAACAATAAAAAAATTGAGCTTGTATATCCTGCAAGAACTCCGATTTTTTCCGTTCCGTTTTTAAATAATTCGGAATTTTTCAATTTTCTTGCCAATACATAAGCAATATATGTTAATCCCAATGTTAAAACGTGAACGCTCATGTGATAACCTTCCGCCAATAAGGACATAGCATTTGTTAAATGCCCGAAAGCTATTTCGCAAACCATTGCAAAAATTGTAAATACAATGATTATTAACATTTTGCGTTCTTTTTTTATTTGTAAGGAATTATTATCATCATTTAACATTATTTTGTTTCAACCAACTTTTTAAATGCATTAAAATCTTCAATTGTATCAATGCCGATTGCTTTATATTCGACAACGGAAGTTTTTATTTTCATACCGTTATATAACGCTCTTAATTGTTCCAAACTTTCGGCAAGTTCTATTTCGGCTTGCGGCAATTTTGACATTTTAAACAGAGCTTCTCTTCTATAACCGTATATGCCTATGTGCTTATAAAATTTACACATTTTCTTATTTCTTTCATACGGAATTTTTGAGCGTGAAAAGTAAAGTGCAAATCCGTTTATGTCTTTTACACATTTTACCATATTCGGATCATCCAAATCTTCATCTTTTATTTCAGCCAATAATGTTGAAATATCTGCCGAATTATCTTCCTTTATTAATTTTATGACTTCTTCAACGCAATCTTTGTTTATCATCGGTTCATCGCCTTGAAGGTTTATTATATATTCAAAATCGGGGTGTCTTTGAGCAACTTCAACAATTCTGTCACTTCCGCACTGATGATTTTCGGAGGTCATTTCAACATTTGCACCGAAATTTTTTGCACAATCAAAAATTTCTTCATTATCTGTTGCAATAATTACTTCATCCGCCGACTTTACTTCCGTTGCTCTTTCCCATACCCATTGAATTATGGGCTTATCTTGAACTTTTAATAACGGCTTGCCTTGAAGTCTTTTTGAATTATATCGTGCAGGTATAATAATTGCTGTTTTACTCATTTAGTCCTCCTTTTCGGCAACAAAAGCAATCCATTCTTTTTGCCTCATTTCTTCAACAAGTTTTAAATTATTCTTTTTCATTGCTTCAATAACTACGCCTTCTTTTCCGTCAAGAATACCGCTTAAAACAATTTTGGCATTTTTCCGCATAATTCTTTTTAAATCCGGCATTATTTCCGCTAACACGTTATGCAAAATATTAGCAAAAACGAAATGATATTTTTCTGCTTTCAGAATATTCGATGTAGCTGTTTGAAAAGTTATTTCGGTTTCATTATTCATTTTTGCATTGATTTTTGCCGTTTCAACCGCGGTTTCATCCGTATCAACCGCATTTGCAAGGTTTGCACCGAGTTTTTTTGCACAAATTGCCAAAATTCCCGAACCGCAACCGATATCGGCGATATCCGCATTATTAGGCATATACTTTTCACAAGCCTTTACGCACAGTTGAGTCGTGGCATGAGTGCCTGTTCCGAATGCATTTCCGGGATCAATATTGACAATTATTTCATCTGCTTTTTTTTCGTAAGTTTCCCAACTCGGACAAATTACTACCCTGTTTGAAATTTTTGTCGGTTTCCAATGTTCTTTCCACTTTTTTGACCAATCGACAATTTCTTGTTTTTTAACGGTTACATCCCAACTTCCGATATCAAAGTTAAAAATCTTTTTATCTTCAATATCGGCTTTTTTGGCTTTGAAAAAGTTTTTCAACTCGTCCAAATCCAAATAATCCGCTACTATATACGCTTTTATTACATTGTTTGTTGTTGACACCAATTCAAGATTTTTGTATTTTTCTTCCGCAGTAACAATGCCTTCGCATTCAAACTCACTTTGAACAATATCGCAAACAACATCACAACAAAGCGGATTTATTTCTATACAAACTTCCCAATAAGTTTTTTCTTCTACTGACAAAATACACCCATTCTTCTGTACTTATTATATCTGTCGTCCTTTAATTCGTTTGAATTTTTATTCTTTAACTCATTTATAGAGGATAATACCGTATTTTTTAAACCTGTCGCAGCCGCTTCATAATCGCAATGAGCACCGCCTAAAGGTTCTTTTATTATTCCGTCAATAATTTCAAGTTCAAGCAGGTCATCACTTGTAATCTTTAACGCTTGTGCCGCTTTTGCGGATTCTGCCGCATCACGCCAAAGTATGGAAGCACAGCCTTCCGGTGATATAACCGTATAATATGCGTGTTCAAACATAAATACTTTATCTGCAACCGCTAATCCCAATGCACCGCCCGAACAGCCTTCACCCGTGATTACTGCAACAATCGGCACATTTAATTTTGCCATTTCTCTTAAATTTGTTGCAATTGCCGTTCCCTGTGCGGTTTCTTCGGCTTTTATACCCGGATATGCCCCCGGAGTATCAATTAACGTGACTATCGGAAGATTAAATTTATTTGCATGATAAAACAATCTTAACGCTTTACGATAACCTTGCGGTTGTGGCATTCCGAAATTATATATAAGATTTTCTTTTGTTGTTTTACCTTTTTGCGTACCGATTATCATTACGCTATGACCGTCAATTTTTGCGACTCCGCCGATTATTGCTCTGTCATCACAACCTTCACGGTCACCGTGTAATTCTATAAAATCATCCGTAATTAATTTAACATAATCCAAAAATGTGGGTCTGTCTGAATGTCTTGCAATCTGTATTCTTTGTGAAGGCGTTAAATTTGCATATAATTCTTTCTTATATTCAAAAGCCTGTTTTTCAAATGTACTTATTTGTTCCGTAACGTCCATACCCGATGATTCACTTATTTTCCTTAGTTCCTGTATTTTTTTTTCTATTTCATAGAGTGGTTTTTCAAATTCTAAAATAGCCATTTTTGCTCCTAATTTGAATGAAGTTTTATTAATTTTGCAATAGTAGATTTTAATTCGTTTCTTGATGAAATTATATCAACCTGACCGTATTTCATCAGATAATTTGCGGTTTGGAAGTCGGCAGGTAAATTTTGTTTTATGGTTTGTTCAATAACACGTCTGCCGGCAAAACCTATTCTTGCATCCTGTTCGGCAATGATAATATCACCCAATGTTGCAAAACTTGCGGTAACACCGCCGAATGTGGGTTCGGTTAATACTGTTATGTATAATATGCCGGCTTCGTTTAATCTTGCAACGGCACAGCTTGTTTTTGCCATTTGCATTAAACTTAAAATACTTTCCTGCATTCTTGCACCGCCGGAAGCCGTTACCGCAATCATCGGGATTTTCCGTTTTAGAGCTTCTTCCATTGCTCTTGTGACTTTTTCTCCGACAACGCTTCCCATTGAACCGCCCATAAATTCAAAGTCCATAACGGCGACAGCCGCTTTATTTCCGTTTATTTCGCCGACTCCGCATATTACGGCTTCATTTAAGTTTGTTTTTGCTTTAGCCTGTCTTATTCTGTTTTTATAAGTATCCGTATCGCTGAAATTAAGCGGATCTGCGGTTGTAATATTATCGTATAATTCTTCAAACGTTCCTTCGTCAAACAATTGATTTATTCTTGTTCTTGCGTTTATTCTGAAATGGTAATTACATTTCGGGCAAACATCAAGATTTTCTTCAACATCTTTTTTTAATAATTGAGAATTACAGTTATAACACTTCACCCAAAGTTTTCCTATGCTTTCATCAATTTGAGTGTCCTTGGTTCTTCTTGCAATTTGCATTTCTTTTCTTTGTTCAAACCAATCCTTAACCGTCATAAAAGGTTTCCTCCTCTAATCTGTTTGCATAATTGCATATTTACAATTTAATTATACTACAAATATTTTATTACGATTAAGTTTTACATTCTTTCGGGAGCGTTAATTGCAATAAGTTTCATTGCCGATTTTAAAATAATCGTAACTGCTTTTACCGTTGCCAATCTTGCATTCATTAAGTTTTTATCATCGACCAAAACTTTTGAAAAAGCATAGAACTGGTGGAAACTTGCGGCAAGTTCCTGTAAATATTTTGTTATCAAATACGGACTTCTGTTTTTTGCCGCATTTTGAACGACGGATTTGTATTCTTCCAACTTTAACAACAGCTTTTTAGTTGTTTCCAAAGATTTTTCATCATCACAATTCCATAAAACATCATAGTCGGAGTTTGACAGAGTTCCTAATAAATCTGCCGTATCAGCAGGTGAGTTTTTAATATTATTGTTAATTACGTCGATTTTGTTTTCAAAAGCATTTCTCAAAATCGAACATGCTCTTGCGTGTGCATATTGTACATAGAATACCGGATTTTCGTCCGTTTTTGATTTCGCAAGTTCGATATCAAAATCAAGCGTTGTGTCAATACTTCTCATTATCATCCAATATCTTGTCGCATCAACGCCGACATCTTCAATTAATTCATCAAGCGTAATCATCTTGGTTCTTTTACCCATTCTGACTTCTTCGCCGTTTATTACCAAATTAACCAATTGTCCGAGCAATACTTCAAGAGAATCGGGATTATAGCCCAAAACATCAATTGCAGCCTTCATTCTCGGAATATAACCGTGATGGTCCGCACCCCAAATATTTAAAAGTATGTCAAAACCTCTTTGCAATTTGTCAAAATGATATGCAATATCTGCCGTTAAATAGGTGTATGCTCCATCGGACTTCTTTATTACTCTGTCTTGGTCATCACCGTATTTTGAAGATGCAAACCATAAGGCTCCGTCTTTCTCGTATAAAACTCCGAGTTTATCTAATTTTTCAATGCAATCTTTTACTTTTCCGCTTTCATGCAAAGTTAATTCACTGAAATAATTATCAAAATCAGTATGGAAATTTTCCAATAACGCTTTTTGCAAGCTCAACATTTTTAATCTTGCATATTTCGCAATGTATTTTAAATCGTCCTTATCAAAATCATTTGTATATTTTGCTTTGATTTCGTCTGCTCTTTGCGGTTCTTCTTTTATAAATTCTTTTGCAACCGGAATTAAATATTCACCCGTATAAAAATTCTTTGCTTCTTCTTCATCCTCGGGAAAATTAATATCCAAATTTAATTCCTGCAAAATTCTGATATACAAAGATTTTCCCAATTTTTGTATTTGACTTCCGGCATCGTTAATATAAAATTCCTGAAATACGTTATATCCCGA
The DNA here is from genome assembly GCA_964531015.1 of uncultured Muribaculaceae bacterium. Lineage (GTDB taxonomy): Bacteria > Cyanobacteriota > Vampirovibrionia > Gastranaerophilales > Gastranaerophilaceae > Avigastranaerophilus. The sequence goes on along the minus strand of CAZHCP010000009.1, from coordinate 25,062 downwards.
ATATTTCATAATGTTAGCAAGAGAACTTCCCATAGCAGCCCATCTGCCATGCCCTATGTGAAAAGGGCCTGTCGGGTTTGCACTTACATATTCGAGTATAACTTTTTTGCCTTCTCCAAAATTGTTTTTTGCATAGTCGGTGCCTTTTTCTCCGATTTCGACCAAAACGTTATTTAGCAATTTATTGCCGAGTTTAAAATTGATAAACCCTGCCGCAATATTTACTTCAAAATCCGTCTTTTCTATTTTTTCGGCTATTATTTCCGCTATTTTAACCGGCGGTAATTTTGCATAACGTGAAAGAGATGACACATTGACCGCAAAATCACCGAATTGAGCATTCTTCGGAACATCCGTTTGCAACGAAAAACCGCACTCGGCAGTCATTGCCCCGAGTTTGTTTTCTTTTAACAATTCATTTATTGCCGAATTTACTTTTTCCAAAAAATACTCTTTTAACATAATTTTGCTCTCTTTTATCTGCCTTATTTTTAATATAGCAAAAAAATGTTTTTCGGTAACCGGTTTATTAAGTCTTAATAACTAATCTTTTATATCTTTCAGCTTTTTCTTTATTAAAAGTAAGTACATATCAAGTTTCGGCGTAAATTTTATTTCTTTTTCGTTTAAAAGTTTTTTTATATTTTCAATATTAATTGTTTTTAACGTATTCATTTCACTACCATACTTCTATATAACAATATAAGTTCCCGTTTTTACATAAAAATAACGTTTCATTACAATTTGTTACGAAAAATTTTCTGTTACGTTATAAAAAAGATTAATACCGCTTTTTAAATTTTGAATGTTATTTAGTAATTTTTTAATTTTATTCTTTTTATTCTCTGTTTCGGAAATGCTTTCAAACGCAAACAATTCATCAATCAATGCTTCTTTTCCCATATCTGACTCCTAACCTTGTTATTTGTATTTTTATTTTAATATCGGCAATTTTTATATAAAACTTTAATTTTTGTTTGCGTAATTGTTTTTATTTCTTTACATAACTATAGCAATTTTATAAAGCAATTTGTTTTATTTTTCATGTAAGTAAAGGTTAAAAGAATGTGAAAGGAAACATTATGCAGGCTAATTTATGTAGCACTATACCGGCAAATAATATTCGCTTAATTGCCGAAAAACAAAAAAACATTAAGGATATAGTTAAGGAAGAAATTTCTCATGAAAAACTTATGTATCAATTAGAAAAAGATTATGCAAACGGTAAAATTTCCGAAGCGGAATATAAAGCAGGAAAATTATCGATTGCAACGGCACATGACGTAAAGTCAAAGATTGACCCGACGTCAAGTCGTCAAAATAAAGAAACAAGACAAATCGTGAAAAATGAAATTAATCACCAAAAAGAATTGTATAAATTAGAACAAAAATATGAAAACGGAGAAATTTCAAAAGGCAAATATTTTAAACAAAAAACAATTTTAAATTTAAAACATGCCGTTAAAAATATTTTTACGGGTAATATCTGCGACACAAACACACAAATTAAAAATATCGCAAAACAGGAAATAAACTTCTGTAAGAACAAAATGAAATTGGATAACAAATTACAAAAAGGCGAAATAACAAAAGAAGAATATGCTAAAAAAATTGCGGTTCTCGGTTTTGAACACGGTTTAATTTCCTCCGTAACTCCGAATGACTCACATGCAATGTATTCGACAACCGCTTAATAATAAATTCAGAAGAAAAAAGACTCTCGAATGAGAGTCTTTTTTTTTAGCATAAATCTTAAACTATGATTCAAATACATAGCAAAGAAGAGAAGCTTCTCTTGCTTTTTTAACGGCACTTGCAAGCATTCTTTGGTGTTCCGCACAAGTTCCGGTAATTCTTCTCGGAAGAATTTTTCCTGCTTCCGTTAAGTATTTTCTTAATTTTTGAGCATCTTTGTAATCGATAGTTTCTATTTTATCCGCACAGAAACTGCAATTTTTGCGTTTTTTCTTGTCTAATTGTTCTTTTGCCATTATATTAACCTCTATTTCTATTTTTAAAACGGAATTTCCTCTTCACCGATTAAAACATCTTCTTCGATTTCGGAAAATTTGACTACTTCATCGGATTTTTTAGAGGAAGAAGATTGTTGAGAAGAAGATAAAACTTCAAAAGAAGATAAATCCAATTCCATAACTTTCTTTTCGGTGCCGTCATCACCTTGAACACCGACGATTTGAAGCCTTCCTTCAACAACCGCCTTATCACCTTTGGAAAGAGCCTGTTCAACAAGCTCTGCATTATTTCCTCTTGCGATAACTCTTATTAAAGATTGTTCTTTTTCGTCAATATTTAATGTAAAAGACGTTACGGCAATATTATTACCCGTAAATCTTTTTTCCGGATTTCTGTAAACTACACCTGACAATACGGCTTTTGCTATTGACATTTATATTCTCCAACCTTAACTATGCTTTAACTTCTGATACTTCAAGAAGCATTATTCTTAAAATATTTTCGTTCAATCTTAATTGTCTTTTGAATTTTTCAACTTGTGCGGGGTCTAATTCAAAAGTGTTAACAGCCATGTAGCCGTCTCTGAAATCTTTAATATCGTAGCTTAATTTTTTACGTCCGGGTTTATCCGTTGAAACAACTTTACCGTTTAATGCAACGATTGATTCTTCAATTTTTGCAACTAATTTATCGTATTCTTCCGAATCAATATTAGGTTTAATAATTGATAATAATTCGTATTTTCTCAATTTCCTTCTCCTTGGTTTTATATAATCTGTTAATACGCAAGTTAATTTGTTGTCACTTATTTATAACAACATAAACATATATTAACATGAACATTTTTAAATACAAATTAAAATTGTTTTTATGTTACAATAAATTGCGAAATGAATAAGTTTACGGTTATCGGAAAAAGTTTGGAAGCACTTGAAGTATTTATGATTGACAACGGTCAGTCAAAGTTTCGTGCAAAACAGGTTTACAATCAGGTATATTTAAAATCGGTAAATTCTTACGATGAAATGACGGATTTGCCTGTTTCGACAAGAGAATTGTTAAAAGAAAATACCGTAATTTGTCCGGTTCTTATTAAAGACAAACAGGTAAGCAAAGACGGCACAATCAAATATTTGTTCGGTTTTGAGGACGGAGAAGTTGCGGAAGCCGTATTGATGAGATTTGATAACCGTGCAAACTTAACCGTATGTATAAGCACGCAAGTCGGATGTGCAATGGGGTGCAAATTTTGTGCAACGGCAAAGCTCGGTTTTAAAAGAAATCTTACCGTTGAAGAAATTATAGGACAAATATTCTTAATCCAAGCGGATACCGGATTAAAAATTACAAACATTGTTTTTATGGGGCAGGGAGAACCGCTTTTGAATTTTAATTCTTTGCTCTCTTCAATTGATGTAATCAGAGAACATTTTAAAATCGGTTCAAGACGCATTACCGTTTCTACCTGCGGAATTATTCCTCAAATAAATAAATTGGCGGATATGAATTTTCAATCAACACTTGCAATATCACTCCATGCCGGAGAACAGGAAACAAGAGAAAAAATCATGCCCGTTGCAAAAAAATACAAATTTGATGAGCTTTTAGCATGCCTTAAATCATATACTCAAAAAACCGGCAGGCGTGTTACCGTTGAATACGTCCTTATCAAAGACGTTAACGACTCCGTCGAAGATGCAAAAAATCTTGCTTATGCGATTTCAAAACTCAAAAGTAACGTAAATATCATTGTTTACAACGAAAACGAAAAAAGCCCGTTCAAAAAACCGAAAAAAGAAAATATTTTAAAATTCAAATATATTCTTGAAGCCTCCGGCAAAAAAGTCACCGTCAGGCTTGAACGTGGTGCCGACATCGATGCGGCTTGCGGTCAGTTGAGTTCAAAACAAAAAAAATTGTAAAATGACTTGTAAAGTTTTATTTTTTTGGTAAAATTATAATAAAGGTTAATATATTTGTACAAATGTATAAATTCTTATAAAATTAACTATGGTAAGTTACTAAATTCTAATCAACATGAAATTTTAAAGAGAGAAAGCAATAAATATTTAATCTGAGAGATATGATTTTGCTAAAAGGGGCATATTAAATGTACGTGAATAAGTGTATAAAATGCGGAGCCGAGTTTGAAACAAAAAATCCGAAAAGGGTTATCTGTCCTTCTTGCTTATATTCGGATAAAAAATATACCGAAGGTCTGTCAAAAGAAGTTCCCAATTCGGAAAATTCATCCGATAACAAGTTAAATTCATATTCGTTCGGTAACGAACGTCAACGTGAAGAACGTCCTTACAGAAATTATGACGGCAACGAACGTTTTGACCGCCCGCAGTACAGGCAAAATCAAAGATATTCCGGAAACGGAAATCGTCCGAGAGAAAACCGCTCCTACAACAACAGGGAAGGTTTCCAAAGACCGTATAACAAATTCAGAAATGACCACCAACAAGGTCAGGGCGGTCAAAGATTCGGAAACAATTTTAACAGACCCTCCGGCGGTTTTAATAAACCCCGTGGCGGACAAAGACCAAGACCCAACAAACAAAAACAACTTTTGGTCAGCAAAGAACAAATAGAACAAATAGAAATTCTTTACAAAAAAGCACTTCCGCTTCCAAACCCCGATGTACACGAAATCATCGGTCAGGCTATCGGTTTGGAACCGAGAAAGGTTTTCTTCGGTATTAATTTGGTAAGACAAAAATTAATGTTGCCTAAATTGCCGTTCCCCAAAAGAAAATTGGCTGTATCTCCCGACCAGTTGTTTGCAATAAAAAATCTTTACGAACCTTTATTGCCTCTGCCTCCCATCGGATGTCATAAAATCATTGCGGCACAGCTCAGAATGGACGAATGGAGAGTTCATGTCGGTATCGGTTTAATCAGAAAACAAATGGGGCTTGACCGTTGGAATCAGGATAGAGAAGATGCTCCCGCAGAATATAAAAAGTCCGAGTAATCATGAGCGAAAATCTTGTTTCAATAGGTAAAATATTAAATTTTCACGGAATAAAAGGTGATGCAAAAGTCGGTTTTTCAAAAGGAAGAGAAAAACAAATCGAAAATTTGGAAACCGTTTTTGTTTTAAAAAATAACACCCATGTTCCGTTGACCGTCACAAACGTCAGGTTTCACAAACAATTCGCTATAATCAAATTTAAAGAATTTAACACCGTTAATGAAGTTGAATCATATAAAGGTTGTGATATTTTTCTTGAAAAATCAAAAATTGAAGAATCACTTGATACGGATGAGTTTTTGATAAGCGATTTAATAGGCATGGATGTTTTTGATGAAGACGGCAGCTGTATAGGAAGCGTTGTTGAAATCGGTGAAAATCTTGCAGGCAACCTTCTTTCTATTGAGGACGGAAACGGCAAAACGCATTTGGTTCCTTTTGTTAAAGATTTAATTCCCGTTGTTGACGTAAAAAACGGGAAAATAGTAATTAACAATATAGAAGGTCTTATAAGTTGAGATTTGATATATTATCTTTGTTTCCCGAAACCATACAAAATGCTTGTAATTTCAGCATGATAAAACGTGCAATCGAGGCAGAAATTATAGCGGTTAACACCGTAAATCCGAGAGATTTTACAAACGATAAACACAGAAAAGTTGACGATACGCCATACGGCGGAGGTGCAGGCATGCTTTTATCATGCCAACCTTATTTGGATGCTTTAAATTCCGTTGAAAAAGCAGAAAACTCAAAAACAATAATTTTAACACCGCAGGGGAAAACTTTTAATCAGGAAACCGCAAAAGAATATGCAACATATAATCAATTAATTATAATTTGCGGTCATTATGAGGGTTTTGACGAACGCATACTAAAATTATCAAATGCGGAAGAAGTTTCAATCGGAGATTTTGTTTTGACGGGCGGTGAGTTTCCCGCTTTGTGCATAACCGATGCCGTAACAAGGTTGCTGCCCGGCGTATTGGGTGATGAAAATTCTTTTGTTGAAGATTCTCACTATGACGGATTGTTGGAACATCCGCATTATACAAAGCCGAGAATATATGAAAATGAAGAAGTGCCCGAGATTTTGCTTTCGGGTAATCATCAAAAAATCAATGAATGGCGTCGTTTGCAACAATTTATTAATACGAAAAACAAAAGACCCGATTTATTTGAAAAATTTTTAAAATCTGAAATAAGCAAATCCGATAAAAAAATATTAAAAAATAATAATTTAATATAAACCAAAACATTTTTTTATTATAATTGCAAAAAAGGGAAAAATATGAAAGCTGCCGTATTAAAAAATAATAGATTTATAATTGAAGATATTGAAAAACCGTCGCTTAAAAAATACGGAAAAGGTGCAATTATAAAAGTTACGGGTTGCGGTCTTTGCGGTTCCGATATTGTTAAAATAAGAACGGGAGTTGCAAAAGATAATTCCGTTTTGGGGCATGAAGCAGTCGGAATAATTGAAGAAATTAACGTCGACAGCAAGTTTATGGTCGGTGATAAAATTGTTTTGGGGCACCATGTTCCATGCTTTAATTGCCAATATTGTTGGAACGAAAGCTATTCAATGTGTAAACATTTCAAGGAAACAAACATTTTCCCCGGCGGATTTGCGGAGTATATTTTCGCTTCGGAAGAACATTTGAATAACACGGCATTTAAAGTAAGTGAAGTTTTAAATGAAGTCGAGGCTTCTTATATGGAGCCTTTGGCATGCTGTTTGCGTGCGGTTAAGCGAGCAAGACTTAAAGATAATACAAAAAGTTTAATTTTAGGCTTAGGTTCTGTCGGTTTGCTTATGGGGCAGGCTGTAAAATCAATGGGAAATAAAGCATACGGTTGCGACCTTATTCCCGAAAGGGTAAACTTATCCGAAAAATACGGATTTGAAAAGTCTTTTGTTTTTGAAAATGAAGAAAAAACGATTCAAAATATGAAAGAAACCGACCCGCTCGGATTTGATTGCGTATTTTTAACCGCAGGTGCCGACAAAACTTTGGATTTTGCCGTAAAAGCAGTAAGGGACGGCGGAGAAATAGTTGTTTTTTCAAGCATAAAAAATGAAAACGGATTTAAAAACAACGATATTTATTATCGTGAAATTACCGTAACCGGCAGTTATTCCCCTTCTCCTGCCGATTTGGAAGATTCCATAAATCTTATAGAAAGTAAAAAAGTTAATGTTTCGGGTTTATCAACCGATTATCAGCTTGAAAACCTGAATGAAGCAATCAGTGATACTTTGTCTAATAAAATTATGAAAGCATACATAAGAATATGAAAATGAAAACCGTACAGTTTTATGCTCCTCAACAAATAAAATATGAGGAAAAAGAAATAAATAATCCGAAAGATAATGAAGTTCAAGTGAAAATTATGGCTGCTTTGACTTGCGGTACGGATGTTAAAACATACAGAAGGGGTCATCCCGTTTTAATAAAAAAAATTCCGTCAGGTTTCGGGCATGAATTTTCGGGTATAATAACAAAAATAGGGAAAGATGTCAGCGGTTTTAATATCGGGGACAGAGTTGTTGCCGCAAACAGTGCCCCTTGCGGCGAATGTTTTTTCTGCAAGCGTGGGGAGTATAATCTTTGTGAAAATTTAGAGTTTTTAAACGGTGCTTATGCCGAATATATAAATATACCCGGGGCTATCGTAAAACGTAATTTGCTTACAATCCCCGATGAATTGAGCTTTGAAAAAGCCGCATTCACCGAACCCTTGGCAAATGTCGTACACGGTATCGAAAAAACAGGTATAAAAAAAGGTCAAACCGTCGGTGTAGTCGGCTTAGGTCCAATCGGGCTTATGTTTGTAAAATTGGCTAAATTAAAAGGAGCAAGAGTTATTGCCGCAGGACGTAATCCTTTAAAATTAAAAATGGCAAAAGAATTTGGTCAGGCTGATGAAATTATTGATTTAACAAAGTATCCGAACCCCGAAAAAATATTTATAGATTTTTCCGAAGGTAAAAAAGGTTTGGATGTTGCGGTTGAATGTGTCGGACTCCCCGAAATATGGGAACGTATGTTCACTTTCGTCAGAAGAGGCGGAGTTGTCCACCTGTTCGGAGGTTGCAAGCAAGGTACTTCCGTTTCGATTGATACAAGAAGACTCCACTATGACGAAATTAAGGTAATCAGCATTTTTCATCATACTCCTTTGTATTTCAGGCAGGCTTTAAAATTAATTGCGGAAAATAAAGTTCCCGTTGAACAATTAATTACGGAAACAACAACTCTTGAACATACTGAAGAAGCACTTATAAAGCACATGAACGGACAGGCGATTAAAGTTTTAATAAAACCTTAATCGTGTTTCCCTATTAAATTTTTATAGTATAATTTTCATGTAGGTTATAAATGTTTTAAATATGGATAAGAATTTTTCAGAATTAAAAAATAAAATAGAACAGGCAAAAAATATAATTATTTTTTCGCACGTAAATCCGGACGGCGATACGTTGGGTTCAAGTTTGGCATTGAGTCTTGTTATTGAGAAGGTTTTTAATAAAAAAGCGGATACCGTTTTTTTCGGTTTTTTGCCTAACATATACTCTCATTTGCCGAATTTTGATAAATTTACGGAAGTTCAAAATATTGATATAAATAAAAAATATGATTTGGCAATTGCGGTTGATGTTGCCTCAAAAGACAGGCTTGTTTCGGGCAGTGTTATATTTGACAATGCGGTAACCAAAATAAATATAGACCACCATAAAACAAACATCGGTTATGGAGATTTGAACATAATTGACGGCGATGCGGCTTGTGTCGGTCTGATTTTATACAGAATTTTTAAAGAATGGGATGTCGAAATTACAACCGATATCGCAAGATGTATATACACTTCTCTGTTAACGGATACGGGCGGTTTTAAATATGAAAATACTACCCCCGAAACATTTATGCTTGCCGCAGAATTGGTAAAAGCAGGTGTTTCTCCGACACAGGAGTTTAGGGCGTGTTATGAAACAAAACCGCAATCAATGGTTCAATTTCAGGCTTATGTCATCAGTAATGCGATTTTTTATGATGAAGGAAAAATTGCTTTCGCAAAAATTACAAGAAGTGATATGAGTAAATTTAATGCTTCGGACGATTTTACGGAAGGTATTGTTGAAGTATTAAGAACTTCAAAAAACGTTGAAGTAGCCGCTATTTTAAAAGAAACAAAAGAAGGTTATACAAAAGTAAGTTTAAGAAGCAAAAAAACGGATATTACACCGATAGTTGCCGATTTCGGCGGAGGCGGACATACTTTTGCCGCAGGTTGTACAATAAAGAAACCGATTGCAATTGCTTTCGATAAACTTCTTAAACGTGTTCAAAGTGAATTGGAATGAAAAAATTTATTGAAACTCTCATAAAAAAAATAATTGAACAGGATTTTTGCGGTGTTGCCGCAGAAATGGCGTTTTGGTTTATATTGGGATTATTTCCTTTTTTACTTTTTCTTGCCTCGGTTTTTGCCTGGATTGGTAAAAAAACATTAATATTACCCATCTTGAATTTTATTGCTGAAATTGCACCGAAAGATGTTGCAAATTTGATAATAAACACTCTTAATGAAGCAATGATTTTTAAACAAGGTAAGTTAATTGCCATTTTCGGGTTGTGTATAACGGTTGCACTTGCCGCAAACGCAATTGCCGTAATTATTAAAGGCTTAAACAGAGCTTATGCGATTGAAGAAACAAGGTCATTTATTTATACAAGAATTTTATCCGTAATAATGGTTTTTATGAACTCGCTGGCACTGTTTCTTGCCGTAAATTTAATAGTTTTGGGAAAAGTCCTGCTTGATTTTATGTTGGAATATACAATTTTATCCCAACTGTCGGTCGATGTAATAACAATCATTCGTTGGCCGGTATCGTATTTGGCACTTGCATTTTGTGCAATCGGCAATTATTATATACTTCCGAATATTGAAGGAAATGACAGGATAAAATTTAAAAGTGTGTTACCCGGAACTTTATTTTTCTGTTTCTTTTGGATGTTGGGTTCATGGTGCTTTTCGCTTTATTTAAGCAACTTAAACGCATACAACAAGGTATACGGAACAATCGGTGCCTTTGCAATTTTAATGGTCTGGTTGTATTATACTTCTTTGATTGTTCTTGTCGGCGGAGAAATAAATTCAAGAATTTACTTTAAACTATCGGATAAGAAAAATCAATGTGATTAATGTTTTATAGCGGTTTTTTTCTGATAATTCCGTTTTGTCGAGGATAAATTTTATCCGTTTCGGCTTCTTTTTTTATAATCAAAAGAACTCTTTTATTTTCATCCTCCGTGGGAAGTGTGTAATCGATTTTTTCCAATATTTTCGAATTTAAGATTTTCAGTGCATTTTGTGCATTTTTAATTTCTTCTTCTGCCTTGATTGATTTATATGCAACAAAATAACCTCCGACTTTTACAAACGGCATTGCGTATTCCAGAATAACTCTTAATTCCGCCATCGCACGAGAAACAACAACATCTGATTTATTTTTATGTTTAAAATCAATATCCTCAATTCTGGCACAAACCGGATTTATATTTTTTATTTGCAATTTTTCCTTAATATCTTTTATAAAATTTATTTTTTTATTAATGGAATCAACGGCACAAACTTGCATGTTTTCGTAAAACAAAGCCAACGGTATTGCAGGAAATCCGCCGCCGGTTCCGATATCCGACAATTTTATATCGGCCGGTAAATTGTATTTTTCATAAAATAAATTAAAAGCAAGGCTGTCAAATATATGTTTTTCAAACAAGAATTCGGAATCTTTGTTGCTGATTAAATTAACTTTATTATTGTAATCAAGAAATAAACTCGTAAAATTATCAAATTTTTCAATTTGAGCCTTATTAAAAATAATATTTAAGTTATTTAATTTTTCGTAATTCATTTTTTATTCTTTATATCATTTAATAAATAGTCATATTCGGAAGCCGACACAAGTGATTTTATTTTTTCAAAACGCAATTCAAGTTTTTGATTTAATTCATCGTAAGAATTTTTTGGTGCGAATGTTTTTGCTATGCAGTAAGATTTTAAAGAATTTTTCAAATCTTTTTGCAACAAATAAAAATCTCCGACGGATAAATAAGCGGTTATTACAAATCTGACATCATCTGTTTTTTTAGCATAAGTAATAGCCTTTGATAATAATTCAAATGCTTTTTGCGGGTCGTCTTTTTCAAACAAGGAAGCAAATTTTAAGTGAGTATAATATAATCCTTCATAATTATTTTGAATTTCATCCGCATTTATTGAAAGTTCATAATACATTTTTGCTGCCGAAATATTTTTGTTGAACAGCGAAATTTCCGCCAAATTTGCGTATGATGAAGATATAAAATGATTTTTAAGAGGATTATTTAACGATTGAATACATCTTAAATAATAATTTACTGCCGTATCCAAATCATTTAAGTCATCATGGAACAGTGCATATTTAAAATAACATTCCGCCAATAAGGTGTTGTCTGACAATTTTTCGGCAATCGAAACCGCTTTTTGGACGAACAAAATTGCCGAATTAAAATTGGCATTATTATCTTCAATTTCAGCCATATCAAGAAAAATACCGGCTTTTAAATTGTCGGGTACGGGAATATCAGAATATAAAATACGGTTATAAATTTCTTTTGCTTTATCGAATTTATATACTTCGGAATACATCTTTGCCGAGGAAATAAGAGCATTTATTGATTTTTGCAAATCAGACTTTAAACAACAGGAATATATTTTATTATAATATTTTTCGGCTTCCTCCGTGTTTTGTATTTTTTTATAACACAATGCCAATTTTTCAAAAATAGAAACCGATTTAACTTCATAATCAGAGTCATTAGAATATAACAAAGCCTGATTAAAATATGTAATTGCATTAGAATAATTATACGCATTAAAATAATTTTCGGCTATTTCAATATATTCATCCATAGTTTGAGGCACGGGAGCACCGGAATTTATATCTTTTGTTATTTTTTCGGAATTTACATCAGAATAAGTCGAAATATTTTCAAGTTCTTTCTCTATTTTATTATTTTTTGAAACTATGTTTAAAAGTAAAGAATCATTATTTGAAATGTTATTGCCGGTTCGTGAGCGTTTTGTGCGTTTTGCGGACAAGGATTGTTTAGGAGCTTTTACGTCATTGTCATATCCGCTGATTTTTGAATATCTTAAATAATTGAACTCGTTACCGTCTGCATTTTTAGCTCTGCCTGTTTTTGCCGAATCTTCTTCCAATGCCGTAATTCTTGCCCTGTGATATGCAATTTCCTGACGCATGGTTTGCCTTGAAAGAAACAAAGGACGTTCAAACGGTTTAAGAGGCAGTTCGTTTTCATAAATTTGAATTAAATAATTATGAACCGCCAATTTTGTTTCAATGCTTATCGATTTCGTAAATTCATTCTTTATATAGTCTTTTAAGTAATATTTCCCGAATTTTTCGGCAAGAACACGTTTTTGCATTAAAAATTCGATATCATCAAGCTGTGCAAGCTGTTGAAATATTAAAAATTCACTGTTTACACCATGCCTTATTAAAGCCAAAAATACGAACAATTTTATATACTTATCGGCAGTCATTCTCAGAATTTTATCAATTAAGAAATCGAGAAAATTTTTAGTTGATTTTTTATATTCGTTCAGAAACAAATTTAAGTTATAATTTAAAAGTTTAATAATCAAAACCGATAATTCAAGCAAAAGGTAATGACCCCTTGTTGCTTTATAAAATTCATCCGTTTCAAAATTTGTACCTGTTATTGAATTTTCGTTTAAGTAATTAATAACATCGTTTGAAGAAAGTGAAACAATTGAATAATTACAGGCAACATTTGAAGAAATCAAATCTTCAACGTGAAAAGAACGGGAACAAATAAGAATTTTTACTTTTTCAAAACGGCTTAAATAATTAATAAAATCAAGAATGTCCTTTTGCGTATCTTTGCTTCTCATATTAATTTCAAAAGAGTCAAAAATAAATAACATCGGGGCATTACAATATTTTATGTATGTCATTATTTTTTCGGAGAAAACATTTGTATCCGTTTTAGGAAAAATAATATGTTTTTCGTTATGATAGATTGAAAAATCTTTAAACATTGAAAGCAAAATATCGTCCGTGTTAATTGCTTCCTGATATGAATTTCTGAAAATTAAAACATCATCCGATATAAAATCCAAAATAAAATCGGCGACATAAGTTTTTCCCGCCCCCATAAATCCGTTTAATATAAATATATTTTTATCGGAATTTTTTAAAAAATTTAAAATATTTTCTATTGCGGAAATATTATGATTTAAAATAAAACCGTTATTTTCCGTTGATAATAAAACATCAAGAGAAGAAACATTTACTTTATTTCCTTCAAATAAATAATTAAAATTTTCTTTTAAGAAATCAAAACTCATATTAACATATTATCATAATTACGAAAGAATTACAGAGTGTAACAAATAATACAATTCCGTTAACAAGCAAATATTATTCGAAAATTCCAAGAATTACCATTTCTTAAAAATAAAAAATACGGCTAAAATTATAAAAAAGAAACCTACCAAGTAATTCCAACGAAAATCCTCTTTTAAATAAAGTACGGAAAAGAAACCGAATACAACAAGCGTAATGACCTCCTGAATTGTTTTAAGTTGTGCCGCAGAAAAAAATTCATAACCTATTCTGTTTGCGGGAACCTGAAAACAATATTCAAAAAGTGCAATTCCCCAACTGACAAGTATTACAACCCACAGTGCACTGCTTTTAAATCGTAAATGCCCGTACCACGCAAATGTCATAAAAATATTTGAAATTGTTAATAAAATTATCGGTAAAACTTGTCTGAACATATTTTAATAATAAAACAAATATGAAATATTTTATACAAATCGGATTAATTATAATATAATATATAAAGTATGAAAAATGTTTATACAATTAAATTGAATAATTTTCAAAATACGACGGGAACTCTGCTTCCGTTTGAATATCAAACAAATTGTCCGTTTGACATAAAAAGAGCATTTGTAATATATAATGTTCCCGAGGATGCCAAAAGAGGCGGGCATGCAAACAAAGAGTCAAAACATCTTTTAATTGCGGTAAAAGGCTCCTGCAAAGTAAAATGTATTGAAGATAACGAAGATAAAATTTTTCTTCTAAATTCGGCAGATGTCGGGCTTTTTATAAATTCAAATATTTACAAAGAAATGTTTGATTTCAGCAAGGATTGTTTATTACTCTGTCTATGCGACAAGTACTATAATTACAAAGAGTATATGTTATGACTTTTTTAATATTAATACAAGAGCAGCGTAGAAAATGAACGAAACACTAAGCATAATAATCCCCGTGTGGGGTGAAAAAGAATTGGTACCAATTCTTTACAACAGATTAATAAATGTATTAAAAACTTTACCCGTCAGTTATAACATTATATATGTAAATGATAACTGCCCTTTCGGTTCGGGAGAAGAGTTAAATAAATTGGCAAAAATTGATTCAAATATTCAAATAATCAATTTTACAAGAAATTTTGGAGAAGCAACCGCCGTAAAAGCCGGTATTGATGCTTGTAATTCGGATTGGGCTGTTATTATGGATTGCGACTTGCAAGACAAACCCGAGGATATCCCGCTGTTATATTTTAAAGCGAAAGAAGGCTATGACGTCGTTTGGGGAGAAAGAAAAGAAAGAACGGATACCGTTTTTAAAAAGTTTTGTTCAAATGCTTTTTATTTCATAAATAATATTTTTTCGGAAATCAAAACAGATAGAAAAATCGGTTCGTTTTCTATAATTTCAAAAGATGTAATATCCGAATTAAAAAAAATAGATACCTATACTTTTAATTATATTCAAATGGTTGAATATCTCGGATTTAAAAAGGCTTATGTCCCGATTAAAAAGGATGTTCGAGAATTGGGGAAAAGCGGTTATACATTCTTTAAAGGAGCAAGTTTGGCTACAAAAATCATGATTTCAAATTCAAACAGACCTCTTTATATACCGGTTATAACTTCTTTTGTAATGTTCCTGATTTGCCTTGTTTTACTCGGAATAAATACGGTTGATATAATATATAAAAATGTTTTAAACATAACAGAATTTGATAAAATGATATTTTTAATATTATTACTCTTTTGCATATTATTCCTGAATATCGGAATTATAGGACTATATATCGGCATAATATTAAAAGAAGTACTGAAAAAACCTAAATATGTCATAAAGAAATAAAGTATGAAGATAGTATTAATTGTTCCAAATTTTGATACCTACGTAATTTGTCCTCAACTCGGGGTTATGTATTTATCGTCTTATCTGAAAAAACACGGGCATGACGTAACGATAATTGATGCACTTCGTGATAATTTAACATTTGAACAAATAGTTGAGGCTGTTGAAAAAGAAAAACCCGGCGGTATAGGTATTCACTGTTTGAGTTCTTTTTTTAAAGAAGTTGTAACTATTACGAAATTATTAAAAGAAAAAAATTACAAAGTATATATAGGCGGTGTTCATCCGACATTCTCACCTTATACGACATTGGAGGAAACAGGTGCGGATTACGTAATGTGCGGTGAAGGTGAAATCCCTTTGCTTAAATTGGCAAATAATAATTTCGTAAATGATAAAATCCAAGGCGTGTATTCATTGGAAGATTTAAAAAATAACGACGAACAAAAAGACGGTTCGCCCATATTAAAAGGCGAAATAATAATGAATCTTGATGAAATACCTTTTCCCGATTGGGAACAATTACCGCCCGATTCATTTCCTCATGCTCCGCATGCCGTATCGGCAAAAGGTTTTCCGATAGGAATTGTTACAACGTCAAGAGGTTGTCCTTTCAGATGTACTTTTTGTTCCAGTCATAATTTTTATAAAGGCGTAAGATTTAGAAGCGTTGATAATGTTATTGAAGAAATAAAAATTCTGGTTGATAAATATAAAATTAAAGAATTACAATTTATCGATGATAATTTAACGTTAAAAAAAGATTATGCCTTAGAACTTTGCGAAAAAATGATAAAAGAGAACATAAAAATTCCGTGGTCACCGATAAACGGAATACGTGCTGATGCTTTTGATGATGAATTGGCAACAAAAATGAAAGAAGCAGGTTGTTATTTGGTTGATTTCGGAATAGAATCCGTTAATGCTCAAATTTTAAAGAACATAAAAAAAGGTGAAACAATTGATACCATAACAAAAGCAATAAATTGCTCACACAGGGCAGGTTTAATTACAATCGGGAATTTTATTTTCGGTTTACCCGGTGAAACAAAAGAAACAATTGAAGAAGCCATTGAATATGCGGTAAATTCAAAATTAGACAGAGCCGGATTTTTTGCATTAAATGTGTTACCGGGTTCCGATATTGCAAATCAAATGAAAAAAGAAGGAAAGGAAGTTAAAATTTCGGCCTTATTTTCAACACCCAAAACTTTGGTTTCTTCTCTTTCTTCAAGAGAAATCGAAAAATATGTTCAAAAAGCATACTGGAAATTTTATATGCGACCCGTTATTTTATTTAATATGTTAAAATCAATTCCTGTAAGACAGTATAAATATTTAATAAAATGTTTGATAAAATATAATATCTTTAAGTTTTGGTAGGGGAAATGATTAAATTTTTAAATTTACAAAAAATAAATGAACGCTTTGAACCTGAATTTAATAATAAAATTCAAGAAATATTAAGGTCGGGAATTTATTTAAACAGTAAAGAACTTAAAAGTTTTGAGAAAAATTTTGCGGAATTTTCAGGTACTAAATATTGCGTTGGATGTGCAAACGGGCTTAACGCATTGGAACTTATTATAAAGGCTTATGATTTTAAGGAAAATGATGAAATAATTGTTCCTTCAAATACTTATATAGCCTCAATATGGGCTGTTATTCACAACAAATGCAAGCCTGTTTTTGTTGAGCCTGATATAAAGACTTACAACATTGATACGGCGAAAATTGAAGAAAAAATCACAAGCAGAACAAAAGCAATCATGCCCGTTCACTTATACGGTCAGGCTGTTGATATGGCGAAAATATACGAACTTTCGGAAAAGTATAATTTAACGATAATTGAAGACGGAGCACAGGCTCACGGAGCCGTTTATGACGGTAAATATGTCGGCAATTTGGGAGATGCTGCGGGTTTCTCATTTTATCCGAGTAAAAATTTGGGGGCATTAAGCAATGCCGGAGGTATAACTACAAACAATAAAGAACTGTCAGACAAAATCAGAGCATTGGCAAATTACGGCTCGTATGAAAGAAATAATCATGTTTATAACGGTACAAATTCAAGGCTTGATGAAATTCAATCCGCTTTTCTTAATATAAAGTTAAAATTTTTATCGAAAGATAATAAAAGACGACAGGAAATATCACGTATTTTGAGAAGCAATATTAACAATCCTGATATTATTTTACCTGAAACGATTGGTGAAGATGCACATGTCTGGCATTTATTTACGGTCAGAACAAAACAAAGGGATAAATTTAGGGAATACATGTATGAAAACGGAATTGAAACCGCAATACATTATCCCGTTCCGTTTCACAAACAGGTTTCAAGCATTGAATATCATAATCTTCAATTACCCCTTACGGAATTGATACATCAAACAATAGTCAGTTTACCGATATCGCCAATGCTGACGAATTTTGAAATTGAAAAAATCGTTGACACTGTAAATAAATACAAATGTTAACGCTTACCAATCAATTTTAAAATTTTACGTCAGACTTTACAATATCGGACATTTAAAGCAAACAATAATACATGGAACAGTGTACGGTTTTTAAGTATCTCCATTGCTTATGAGTTTTGAAGTTGAAAAAGTTGACACGGTATATATAAATATAAACCGCAACAATTCATCAATTTCATCATTCAACGCAAAACAAATAACAAAGTACACACAAACTGCGTAAAGACAAATATGACTTTGCCACAATTTTATATACTCTTGCCCGAGAATAATTCATACATCAAAATGATATCAAACAAAGGACATCAAATTTGACATATAAAACCGTATCGGCACACCTGTATTTTAATGCTATCTTCTTCCAAAATTGAGAAATTTATTGACCTGATAAGAAATACAAAGGCAATCAAGAATTAATCAAAATTAAACAATTCTGATTCTTTTACTTCTAAAATATCTGCAATTCTAAAAAATAAGCCCATGCTCATACCTTTTTTAGCTGTTTCTATTTTAGCCAAGTGTTCTCTTGAAACGCCTAATTTTTCCGATAAAACGCCTTGCGACATTTTATGTTTTTTTCTTAATACGGCAATGTTTCTACCTAATTTTTTTAATTTTTCTTCGTTTTTCATAGTAATTATATTATGCAACAATTAATCGATTTTGTATGTAGTCCGGCGGGCAATTTCACAAATTATTTTAAATTTTTTTTGAATGTTGTTCTGCAACTGTACTTTACGACGAAATATTCAGTATTTTTTACAAAAAAATATTTTTTGTAAAAAATTTAATCTTACAAATTTTCGTTTATTAAGATATTTTTTATATGTTATTTTGAAAAACTAAGTCTTTTATCATTTTGTCGCACTTTTCAGACTATGTTTTTTGCTCAAAACCGTTTTAATAACATTTACATGTGCGAGTTATCTGTTTTTTATATTTTGCCGACATTCCGTTTTATATTTTACAATAAAGAGAAGAAATGATAATAAATCGCCTGTCATAATATCAAAAGACCAAAAACAGAAATACCTTGTTCACCCGTTCGACACCGTTACTTATCCCGCAGAGTATTATTTCCCGATTAGTTAAGTTAATAATATAAAGGCTCTAAAAATGCAGGAAAAGCACAACTTAGCAAAAATAGAGCAATGTAAGAACCAACCAGAAAAAATGTATATTTTAATATTTTAAAAAATATCTTCATATCTATATTATAAAATTAATTTAAGGAGGTTACAATGAGTTTATACGATAAAATTACAAAAAATTACAATTATAAAGAAATGAAAAATTATAATATTTTTAAACCGCTTGCTATTTGGGCAAATGTTAATTCTGAATTAGAACAGTTGGGTGCAATTTTATGTACAGAATTATTTAAAAATAAAGAAAACAAAATATTCAACAAGGTACTACGTTAAAAAAAATGGATTTTTTTATGTCCTCTCCAACGGAAGAGGATTTAGGTGAGGGTTGATTTTAAATTTATTAAAATTTCAAATATTCGAAAATAAAATTTTTTATCGAAATTATAAAATGCAGAATAAAGCGGAAAAGAACAGTAGGGTGCAATTTTTTGCACCGACAATTTAATTGAAACAAATTTATTCATAATCAATTGAACTGATTTGATGTTTATCTTCCGCATTACTCCAATCAATATCATAATATTTATTTTCCACAAAATTTTTAAAAGATGAATATGCCCATTTTTTTGGTGGTATTTGATAATGTTTCATTGAATTGTAATGAATATAATCTATGTGTTTAAACAAATCCTCCTCATTCCTTATTATATGGTCATAAAATCGTCTTTGCCAAACACCTTTTTCCCCACGTAAAACAGCAGATTTTGTAAGATTTTTACAAATATATTTATCATCAATATTAATCGAAAAATTATATTTTATCGTTCTTATTATTTTTGAAATATTATTTGGATTATCAGTAGAAATTATCAAATGGCAATGTTCTTTTAGTACAGAAATTGCAATTATTTCAAATTTATATTTTGATATAGCGTATTTAAAACTGTTCCTTAAATTTTGAATATTTGGTATTAATATTTCTTTGCGATTATAAGTAACAAAAGTAATAAACACCGGATTATTATAACTGTTAAAATACCTTTTATAATTGCTCATTTAATTATTTTAACATATCCGGTGCAAAAAATTGCACCCTACTAACTTAACAATTGGTTTAATGATTATGTGGACGGATTAAGCAACAAAACAAAGGTATTGGCGGAATACAGAGGGTTGAAACAAGGGATTAACGGCGGGGATAGTGCTAACCTGTTTGACATTGACGGGCATTTTAATATTGATGATTTTGATTTTACATATAATCAATTGCCCCGCTCAAATAAGCACAATTACCACGTTTATACGATAGAAGAAAACAAATTACCGAAAGAAATTGTATCAAGATTAAAGAATGGGATAAATAATACATTAAGTAACTACTACGATACAAAAGACGGTACCGTATATAGTAGTAAATATAACAATCAATGGACTAAACAAGCTGTTCAAAATGCAATAGATAAATATAATACTCATTTTAACAAAAAATCATTAAAAGAAATTTCAAATACTGATGAAGTAAAAAATTTCCACAAACAAAATAATTTATCTTTTAATGTTGACCCCGAAACAAATATTATAGAAGAATTACAAATATATAAATCCCCTGTTTATAACAAAAGGCAAAGCAGTGCGTATTCTTTGGCATTAGATAATGACGGAAATGTTTATTATAAACGCAAAAGCAACCATTGGGGCAGATTTTCAACAAATATTTATCAAGATGATATTTTAAAACAAAATAAACCGGAATATGAACAATTTTTAAAAGATAACCCCGGAAGCGACCACATGGACTTTTTGGAAAGTCTGGGATATGACACATCAGACCCTTACGGACGTGTAGGGTATCAATCTCATTTATGGGATTTAATCGGCGGTGACACAAATTCTCATAAATCGCAAAGTGGATATATTAAAATTGGAAATATTAACGAAAATAAATTGTTTGACAAGTTAACAAATGATAATGATAAATTGAAAAGTGTTAATCTCAATGATAAAATTAACTATATAGATTTAATGGATGAAGCGGAAAAGGCACGTATTACTTCAGAACTTAATACAAATTTATCTAAAGCACAACAAAAAAGGAAAAATATAAATAAAGCTGTTGGAAATTATTATTATACGGCAAAAAATAACGGTTTTAATAATTACAAATTTACTGGAAGGTATTTAATAGATGACTTGTATCGTTAAAAGAGAAAAATTTAAAACTGAATTGGGTCGCA
Source organism: uncultured Muribaculaceae bacterium (assembly GCA_964531015.1). Classification (GTDB taxonomy): domain Bacteria; phylum Cyanobacteriota; class Vampirovibrionia; order Gastranaerophilales; family Gastranaerophilaceae; genus Avigastranaerophilus. The sequence goes on along the minus strand of CAZHCP010000009.1, from coordinate 4,030 downwards.
AGCTATATGATAGACTTGTTAATATATTAGATGATGACGATTTTATACTTGCCGTATTAGTTGAAACACAAGGCGACAAAAAGAAACAAGAATTTTTAGACATGTTGGATAAAACAGGGATTAATAATGCTGATGAAATATTGGATTATTTAGACGATTTATATGCTGATTGATAAACTTTTAACAGTTTCCTTTATTGTTGTTTTAGGGTGGCTGTTTGCGTAACTCTCCTTAACAAACTTACCCGTTATCGCAGAACGACAACGTTTGTTTTTAGCCATAGTTTCACCTCCTTTCAATGCCTGAATGATGTGATTGTGGCTAAAAGCCATGTTCCATGTTAAACATGCCCTTATCCAAAGTCAACTTTCTGCGAAATCCCCGTTTTTCAATATGCCATAATTAATTTATGGATATTTACAAGTTTTATACAAACAATGAACTTTTAACGTTATGTGAAACATCACGTACGGAAGAATACGCTTTATTAATTCGTTTTCTCGGGGATTATATTACCGATTTTGCGGTAAATGCTCCCGAACACGAAAAAGAAATTAAAGGGATGTCAATGTTACTTCACAAAATAAAAACATTGCCGTATGAAACGAAAAATATCTTAATCAACAGAAGAAAAGAGGGCGAAAATGGCAGAGAATGAAACGGAAATTTCAACACCCGTTGAAACGGTTGAAACGGATACTTCAGAAAATGTTGAACCCGAAAACACGGACACTTCAAACACTGAACCCGAAACCGATACCCCAACGGCTGAAACTGAAACAAACAACAACACGCAGGAACTTTTGGCGGGAAAATACAAAAACGTTGAAGAGCTTGTAAACGGCTACAAATCACTTGAAAGCAAACTCGGACAGCCGAACGAATACGAACAAAAATACAATGAATTGTTGGCGAAAGAAGCCGAAAGACAATGTTCAATAAAACTTTTGATAAATTAATTTATAAAAATAATTTTATCAAATCAATGACTTCACGGTGAGAACAAAAGGATTTTTTTGTTTTTATGTATTCGTATTCACCGAAAGATTTTGTTAATACTCCTGCAATTTCGCCGTTTTCATAAATTACTCCGCTGTCTTTGTTTGATTTTAAATATGAAAATACTTTCCCATGTCGGTAAACATTATATTTTTTATAAGTTTCTTCCCCAAGAAGATTTCCTTTTAAATCAAAAATATAAGAAATGTCATTTTCCACAGCGAAAATAACAGGTTTTTTATAATTTAAAGGTACTTTAATTTCCAACTTATCAAAAGCTACGGGCAAAATTTCATCCTGACCGTTTTTATATATTCCCAATTTGTCATTAATTTTCGTAACAACGTATTCTTCATCATTAACGGTAATAATACTTTCATGCTTATTTGTCTTTATATCCGATGTTTGAACGGAAGCCGATAAATTTTCCGAAGAATACGCAATCCCCGAAAAAAGCATTACGCATGAGCAAAAGAAAATTGACTTAAAAATTGACTTCATATAATAAATTCTCCTGTTTTAATAATAACATTTATTTTAAATTATACTAAATCTTTAACTAATTTAAAAATTAACTCATTAATTTCGTTGCTTATATCGGTATTGTATTTTATGTTTTCCGCAATAATTTTAGAAAAGGAGGACTTTTTAAACTCGCCCAAATGTCTTGTTCGGTAGAAAGCTGCAATATTATCGGTCATTCTCTTTGATTCCCTTAATTCGGCAAGATTTATACAAGAAGCTGGTTCATATACTTTGTTAAGCGTTCTTTTTATAAGATTTACCGAAATAATATCTTCAAATTCACCTTTTTCAATAACAAAAACATTATCCTTCGGCAAAAGCGAACTTTTTAAACACTCCGCAATTTCTTTTGCATCATTATCAAAAAGTAAAGCTACGGGAATTTTTAAATTATTTTTTAATTTAAAATATAATGCAGGACTTTTACTTTTTCCGCCCGCACCTGATATATATATTCCTAATTTATCAAAATCATAACCGACTTTTTTGGCAAAAACAGGAAGCAAAATTTCTTCCGTAATTCCTTCCACAATAACAAGTTTTCTTATCGGAAACTTTAATGCGTTAATTCTGCGACATTCGATAATTTCGCTTTCGGAAGTCAAATTTGCTGATTTAATTAAAAACTTCAAATTAGAAGAAACATTCTCAAAAACAAGCGAACTCACAACAGGCTTGATAAATAGCGGGGTATTAATTAATTTTGTTGTAAATTCGTCAATGTTGCAAAACGAATAATCCGCCAAAAATGCAATAAAATTAAAATTTTCGCCGTAACCAGACGGAAGATTAAACAAAGAAATTACGGATTTATTCCAAATTTCGCAAACTATTTGAGATATAACCTCTGCCGGCAAATTTTCGATATCATTTTTTGATAAAGAAGGTTGTAATAAACACTTTAAAATTACGGAAGAAAAAACACGAAAAAAAGATTCTTCCGGCAACTTAAAACGAGTCAGCCTGTCTAAATTTATAACCAATTCATCAACCGTAAGAAGTTTGTATTTTAATTCCGAAATTTTAAAATTTAATTTATTCATAATAATATAATCAGTAATGAAAAAATTATATCATTAATAAAAGAAACAGGCTATTAAAGCCTGTTTCAAACCTTATTGATGACCTGTCCATTTATGGTCAATTTTGGAATTTTTCATATTAACATTCAGTGAAGATTGCCACAAGTTGTACATAAACGTACCTGCAAGAGCAACACCTGCCAAAAGTTTATTATGGCATAATTTAAGTTTTGCATTTTCGGGGAGAGTTTGATTTTTAACGGCTTTATTAAAGTTAGCGGTTTTGAATTTATTAATAATTTGACCTGTCGTATAAACCAATGCACCTGCGGAAGCCCCTTTGTAAATTCCTTTAATTGTTCCTTTTGCATACTCACCGAAAGTTGCAAATGATTTTGAAATATTTGCTATACCCGAGTTAATGGTTTTAAAAAGACATTTTTTCTTTTTCGGTTGAGAAGAAATTTCAACGAAATCGGAACCCGCATTCATATTAGAAGCCGGCAAAGCATCTTGCACCGTAAGATTTTTTACGGGAGCGGTAACCGGTTGATTAACTTTTTGAATTGTAGCCATATTATTAAATACGGATGTCATAACTGCCTCTTCTATATTAATTTACACAATTATAAAACATGTAAAGCGAAAAAGTTGCTTTTTTGAGAATAAATATTAACTTTTATTAACTAAACATAACATATCTTTAACGGCAGAATCAAGCCCTGTAAAAATGGCACGAGAAATAATGCTGTGACCGATGTTTAATTCATGTAAACCGTTAATTTCGTGCATTCTTGAAACATTAGCATAATTCAAACCGTGACCGGCATTAACGGTCAATCCGAGTAAATGAGCCAAAGACGTCGCCTGTTGTAAATTATTCAATTCTTCATTTTCGTTTGACTTCCCGAAAGCACGGGAATAAGTACCCGTATGGAGTTCAATAAATTTTACGCCTATATCTGCTGCAGCGGCAATTTGCTGTTTGTGGGGGTCTATAAATAAACTTACTGCAATACCGTTATCCAATAACGGCTTAACGAATTTAGCCAACTTAGCCTTATTTCCTGCTACATCAAGCCCGCCTTCGGTTGTAACTTCCTGTCTTTTTTCGGGAACAATACAGCAGGCATCGGGCAATAAATCCAACGCAATTTTACCCATTTCGTATGTAGCAGCCATTTCCAGATTAAGCCTGCATTTTAATTCATTTTTTAAGGCGAACACATCAAAATCAGTAATATGACGTCTGTCCTCACGCAAATGAGCGGTAATACCGTCAGCCCCCGCTTCAATGCAAACACGTGCGGCTTCCAATACATCCGGTTCAAACTCGCCTCTTGCATTTCTTAAAGTGGCAACGTGGTCAATATTTACACCAAGTAACATAAAAAAATCTCCAATCTGATAAATATATTATAAAAAAAATAAAAGGTATTTACAATAATATTTTTTTTGGTAATATAAGTATATAGATATTCCTC
>CAZHCP010000008.1:0-34969 GCA_964531015.1 uncultured Muribaculaceae bacterium | reverse complement strand
CGCCACTAATCTACATAGTGAGATTATGACCTAAAAAAGAAAATTTTTCAAGAATATTAAATTTTAATTAGCAGTTTTATTGTGCAGGTAAGGTAATTATTTTTGAAAAGCCTGCTTGTAGTATTTAAAAATTATCGGTTATTCTTTACATTTTCTTGCTGTTTAAAATGTCGGAATAAAATAATGTCCTGTTGTAATAATCATCATCAATGCTCGGGTATAAATAACGGTCTTGTGTCTTACTTTTTGCAAGAAAAACTCCCGATACATTATTTTCAAAAACACAAATCCATTCGGGATTATTCTTTAAATAATAATATGCCGGATATTTCGGATGTAAAATAATAATATCGGTATTATATTTTGAAAGAAAATTTTTCCAATCATTTTTCAGAAAATAAAAATCCTTCATTTCCTGCAACAAACCCGGGTCATAAACTTCTTCATATCTGCCGTCCATAAAAATTTTAATGTTCGGATACAACTTTAATGCGGCATAACTTCCGTAATGGAAATTAATCAAAAGATTTCCCTTAATATTATTAATTTTTAAAAATTCAACCGCATATCTCGGATATTCCGTCAACGTAATTTTAATTTGCTTATTCGCCGATATCAGCAGAGGAAGTGATATAACGATAAGCAGAAAATAAACGGCAGTTTCTTTAAAAACAACAAATGATTTTTCAAACTCCGTTAAAGCAGGGGGTTGTTTGATTTTTAATATTGCGTAAATTTTTTCTTTCAGAAAACCCATAAAACTGTTATATAAGAAATAAAATTCATCGTACAACAATGTTCCGACTGCAAAAATAAAAAAGGTCTGATGTCTGATATGCGTAACCGATAAATATGTCATGCCCGCAACGATTAACAATTTTGTTTTATCGAACTTTGAAAACGGAGTTTTGACTTTTATCAAATAAAGAATTTGAGTCAATAGCATAACAAACAGGTATATTTTATATCTTATAAAACCTTTCAGATAGTAAGCGGAAAACGGGCTTTGCCATTCGGTTATTTCACTTCTGTCCATTGTGCCTGCAAGAAACAGGAACTTAACATATTCAATGCCGTACGGATTGATAAATAATACTGCAATTGAAGCCAAAAGTGCATACAGATAGGGTTTAACATCTTTTTTATTCAAAAATTCACCGACAACATATAAGAAAATCAATCCCAAGCCGCTAAGGCATCCGCCATGAATGTTACACCAAAAAAGCATTATAACGGGCAACCAAATTAAACTCTTTACTTTTCCCGTTCTTGCACGTTCAAGTAAATATAAAAAGAGCGAAAAGAATACGCACGTAAACAACAAACATCTTACCGTAGGACCGACATTTTTAACGGCAACCGCAAACATAAGTGCAAAATATAATATATTAAAACATGTAGTACTTTTCGGTTTTCTTAATTGAACGGTTTTAAAAGAAAGAAATACCGTAAGTGAAACCAACAATCCCTGCAATATTATTAATCCGTTGTGACCGAATAATTTTAACGCAAGATAAAAAAATACGCTTGCACCCCATTCATGGTCATACCAAATATGAGTCGGAGTATAAGAAAGAAAATCGTTTTTACATACACTCAATGTTTCAACAATATATTTCCCCGCTATTAATCTTGCCCACAAATCGTTATCGGGATAATTATTTAAGCACGTCATTCCCATGCAAAAAATAAATATTGTACAAACAAAAAGTATTCCGAAACATTTACCGTTATAATTCATAATTACTCAATCTCACCGTTATATTCTTTAACCTTTATTACAAGAATAGAATCAGGCTCTATATTAAGAGCGTTTCCTTTTTCCACATAAGTAAAAGGCGTTGATTCATACAAATTTTTACCTGCCGAAACAATACGTGATTCATCCTCATTCGGATTTATCAGCCCCTTTGAAACGGCAACGACCTGAGTTAAAGCAGGAACTTTTAATATGTGTCCGACAACCGAAATTCCCGCTTTATTTCGAATATCATCCAAATCTTTTTCCTCGGACAGACGCAAAGTTCCTGTCACAACTTTTTTTTCAACATTTATAATTTCATTTCCTTCAAGCGGATTTGTGTATGACAACACTTGTATTTTTAAATATTCGTCACGTTTTCCTCTCTTGGCGGGTATTATTTTTTTTACCGCAATTTTCACGGAAGCACCGTTTTCTATATATTCTTCACTTGAAATTTTACATCTTTCAATTGTTTGAAAAGTATAAACATCATTTTTTTTTATATTTACGGAAGAAATATTTTGGTCTGACACGACATAAATTTTATGCGGTAAAATTTCGGCAAACACACTTGCCTGAAAACAAACAAACATAAATACCAAAATAAATAATTTACGTAACATAATCAAATTTCCGTTTTATTTGATTATACCATATATAAACAAAAGAAAAGGAAGACATGCTTCCTTTTCAATATATATAATTTTGCAAAATAAGAAATTACGAATATTTAACTATGTTAATATTTTTCATACTGCCCGAATTTTTAAACACCTGCACAGGGCTGATATTCCCGAAAAAACTTCTCCATTTTTTCATAAAAGATTTATCTTCTTTTAAGGATTTTACAATTTCCAGATTTTTATTAAACTCGATTGCTTTATTAAATATATCATTAATATATCCGGTATCGTTTGCATTTTTTGCTTCAAGATACATTCCGTACAAATGTTCCTGATACAAACCGCTTCTTGACGACAATCCGTTTTTTGAAACCCCGATGATTTTTAGGAAATCTTTTTCAGTAAATCTTTGAGCGTTTTTTTGGGTCGTCGATATAAAATTATATCCGTTTTGTTCGATTACAAAGGAATTAACCAATTCAAATTCGGATATTTTATTGTTTATTTCTTTTTCATCATTATCCAAGACATAAGACAAATAATTTTGAACACCGTTAATTTCGGACAATGATGCTTCTATCTTTCTGTCCAATTCATTTTGCACACTTATTCTTTTTCTTTTCATCAGGGAACTCCTTTTTACAAAAAACACTTATGAGTTATTGAACGGCATTATTTTTTTAAACTTTAGTTTTTAGCCGTATTTTTTTAATATTTCTTAACAACTGCTTTTGTTTATGTCAAATATTTTTGTTTTATATACTTTATATATATACAAGGGGTTTAGACATGCTATCACTTATTAAATTTATAAAAAAAAGAAAAAAATTTAACACTTTTGTTTTATTAAATATTTAAAATTTTATTTCACGCACATATTGTATATAAATTTACAAAGTTCTCAAATCCTAAATTTCGGAATATACTCTATTATATGCAGTTGGAATAAGACATGAATAAAGTTTTTTTTGAAGAAATAAATACCGGTTACTATTTTAATAAAATATCCGAGAAAAAGAAAAACGTGAGTTGTTTTTTAATAAAACATCCTCAATTCGGCTATATCTTATTTGATACCGCATTTAATGAAGAAATTTTTGAAAAATACAACGGTTTAGCCTGTTTGCTTTATAAAACAATTTATGAATTGAACTTTCCTAAAGAACGTAATTTAATCAATCAATTAAAACAAAAAGGTATATCTCCTTCCGACATAAATTATATAATCATTTCACATTTTCATGCAGATAATGTTTGTTCTTTAAAAGAGTTCCCGAATGCAAAATTTATATGTTCACAAAAGGCATTTACAAGCAAAAATATTACATTTATTAAACCTTTTATAAAAAATTTACTTCCCGAGGATTTTAAATCAAGAGTTGTTTATTTGGAAGATTTTGCAAAAAGAATAAACGTAAACCATTTTAACACGGCTTATGATATTTTTTACGACAACAGTTTATATATAGTACTTCTGGAAGGACATACGGACGGTCAGTCAGGATTGATTTTTGAAACCGAATATTCAAAGATTTTTTTGGTTGCGGATTCCGTTTTTAATAGCGATGAATATAAAAAAAATAAATACTTAAAACCAAAAGTATTTTCTTTCATTGAAAATGTTTCAAAATACAAAGATACGTTAGGGCGAATACACAGATTTTATCTCAGTTTTAAAGATTTACAAATTTATTCTTCGCACACAAATGTTTAGTACGGATAAATTAATAAATAAATAATCGAACATAGGAATAAAATCCAAACAATAACGTTTGTTTGGGATTTTTGTCCCGTAGCAAGTTTTAATATCGGATAAATTATAAATCCGAGAATTATTCCCGTGCCGATATTATAAGAAAATATCATTGCCGTAATTGTAAAAATTACCGTCGCATACTCTGTTATTTCTTCAAAATTCGTTTTTGCAATAATTGTCGTCATTAAAATTCCGACATATAAAAGTGCCGGAGAATAAGCATAAGAAGGAATTATTGATATAACCGGCGTAAAAAACAAACCGCATAAGAATAAAATACCCACAATAACAGCCGTTAAACCGGTTCTTCCGCCTGCCGTTATTCCCGTCATTGAATCAAGATACGCACCCGATGTTGTAGTTCCGAATATTGGAGATAAAATAACCGAAAGTGAATCCGCAATCATTGATTTTTTCATAGAACCTTGTTTATCTCCGCCCGTTTTATACGATAACCCGATTAAAGCTCCGGATGTATCAATATTTACAAGAAGAAAAATTACAAAAAATATCGGTATGAAATTTTTATTCAAAAGTGTTTTAAAATCAAATTGAAACATTGCACTTGAAATTGAAGAAGGAAATGCCGTGAATTTCTCGGGCAATGAAATATCATTAATAATCAAACCGATTAACGTCGAAATTAAAATAGCAAAAAGCACACCGCCTTTTATGTTCTTTTTTGCAAAAATAATTATCAAAAGGAACGTAAATATTGACAACATAACATGAATATCAGAGAAATCCCCGCCGGAAAGCGGAATTTCACCTTTTGTAAATTGAATTATTTTCATGCTGCGAAGTGCAATAAAAATGAAATACAAACCGAGTCCGCTGCAAAATGCAATTTTTATAGATTCCGGAATTTGATTAACAATATAACTTCTTATGTTAAATAAAGACATTAAAAGCAGAATAAAACCGCTTATTAAGATTGCAGCAAATACCGTTTTTATTGAAAAACCTAATGTTGCAACTACAGTATAAGAAGCAAATGCGGTTTCTCCCAAAAAAGGGGCGACTGCATAAGGCTTGTTTGCAACAAATCCCATAATCATACATCCGATGAAAATAATTAAGGATGTGACCGTAACCGTTGTTTCAAAATTTAAACCTGCCGTTTCAAGTATCTTCGGGCTTAAAATAAATAAATACGACATTGTAAAAAACGTTGTCAAACCCGCCATAATTTCCGTTTTTACGGTAGTATCGTTTTCTTTTATCTTAAATATTTTTTCAGCTAAATTCATAGTAAACTTTCAATTTTCTTCTTCACTTTATCATTTATTACATTGTCGGTTTTATCAAATCCGTTAAAAATAATTTCAGTTTTTTCTTTAAGTATATCACTTATTTTTTGATAATTAACGTTAACGGGAGTCGGTTTTGAATATCTTAACATTTCAATAAAAATATCTTCATTTTCAGGCTTTGAAGTTGAGGAACGAACAAAAAATTCTTTTGCGATATCAATTCGTGCAGGTAAAATCAAACCCGTTTGAGTAAATTTTGTAATTGAAGGGGTCGAAGACAGATATTTTATAAATTCTACTGCTTCTTTTTTTCTTTTGGAATTTTTTGAAACAGCCCACCCCGAGGAATCAACATACACTTTATTTTTGGCGGAAGAGGGAAATTCAATAATATCCCAATCAAAAGTTATGTTTTCTCTGAATACGGGAGTCAGCCAGCGTCCTGAAAGATACATTGCAATTTTACCGTTCATAAACATTTGTGCCGTAGTCAGACTTCCTATATCCGATTTTGAAGGTGCAATATGATATTTATTTACAAAGTCAGAATACAAATTTAGGGCGGATGTACTTTCTTGCGAATTTAATATAAAAGAAGATAAATCATCGCTTAAAATTCCGCCACCGTTTGCTGCAAGATAATACAGCCAATATATTTGAGCATCCTCAAAATTAATCCCGAAATTGTTTTCCGATGTCAATTTTTGGGCAAATTCACTTAATTCATTTAACGAATTTATTTTTCTTGTGTATTTAACGTTATTTTTTTTGAAAATATCTTTATTTATGTATAAAACAAGTGTTGATAAATCTCTTGGAATTGCATAAATATTTCCGTTTTGAGAAAAACAATCCAATGCGACATCAAAATAATAATTAAAATCTTCTTGAAAATACGGGGTAAGATTTTCCAACAAGTCCGCATTTATATACATTTTGGAATAATGATTATTTATAAAAATAACATCGGGTTCTGTTTTTGCAGCAAACAAAAGATGAATTTTTTGAAAATAATTTTGAGGAATATGTAAAAATTCAACTTTTATACTGGAATTTTTTTCAAAATCAGAAATTAAATCTCTTAAAATTTCAACTTCACTTTGCGAACCCCACGAGGAAAACACTAATTTATCCGACTTTTGAGCCATAAACGCAGGGGAAAACAAGACAAGGGAAAATAATACCGAAATGAGAATAAAGAAAATAATTTTTTTCATTTTATTATAATTTTGCAAGTTCCTTCATTGCGGTATCCGAAATTTCAACCATTGCTTTATAAGTATCCAATTTAACTATATAAATATCGTTGTTTCCGTTTTTGTCATAAAATCTTGCCTGAAGATTGATTTGAGAAAGGTCTTGAAAAGTACTCAACAGAAATACGTTGTCTTTAATAAAACCGAACAGAGCCAATTTTTCGTTAACGGTAGTCAAATAGAAACCTTTTGAAGGTGTAATATTTAAAACCGAAATTAATTCGGGTGCAGTTTCCGAATGTTCAACACGGTTTGTCTTTTGAATAACATCTTCAACCGCCGGAATTAACAATCCCGAAGCATTTTCGGAAATCGGATTTGAATGTTTTAATTTAACGTTATTTCTTTTATTTAAGAGCTTTGAAGTTTGTTTTAACGTACTTTTAAATTCTATATTATTATTTTCGTCATTAGAGGGTGTTTTAATGTCAAAACAACCGAAATCCGATTTTTCGGCAGGTCTTAACGATTTTTTAATATTGACCTTAGGCAAGGTCGCTTTTTGAATTGTCGGATTTGTTGTATTTTTAACGGGTTTTGGCATTTTTTCAACTTCGACTTTTTTTACAACGGGACGAACAGTATTATTTTCAATTGAAGTTTCTTTTTCCTGAACCTGAATATCGGAAGTTTTTTGTATTTCAGGCTTTCTTTCATCACTTATAAATCTTTTTGGAGGATAATATGTGTAGCTTTCAACTTTCGTGTTTTTAAACATTCTGATAAAAAATATCAACATTAATACAACGGCAAAAAACACACCCGCCAAAATTGAATAAGAAGTAAAACCGAATGTTTTGGTTTCTTTTTCCACAACTTTTGAAACAAGGGAAATAGGAGCGTTATTTAAAGTATTTACCGATATTTTTGTATAAAAAGAATTTAAGTTATCTTTTATCATTTCTTTTTGTTCAATATTGAAAATAACATTATCCGTATCCTGTTTTTTTGAATACATAATATCAATGTCTTCTTCATTCATAACCGTTTCGGGAAGAAAAACGGTATATGAAGAATCATTAACTTTTTGGATAAATGCTTTACCTTTGTATTCCCTGTCAAAAAACAAATTTAATTCGTAACTGCCGTTAACATTATCAACAACTATTTCGGAAAGTACATTTTCACCTTCCGCAAAAGCAGTTAAACCTAATATAAGAAATACAAATCCCGATATAAAAAATTTTAAAAACGATTTTTTAAACATAAATCCTTTTTCGTCCCCTAAAAACAAAATTAATCTACATGAATATTAAAACATTAAAATATATTTTTTGTCACTAAAATAAAGAAATAAAACAAAAATATGAAACATAACTTTAAAAAAGAAATTGATTTGCATATTTTCATTTTGCATTGTACAAATTAATTTTTCACATGGGGTGTTAAGTTTTGTAAAAAAATGATATAATATCCGTAAAGTATTATGCAAATACGGTCGATAGTTGATAAGTAAATAAGTATTGGTGGTAATTAATGAGTTCTTGTGAATTAAAAGAGAGTCTTGAAGTTGTTTTGAATTTTGCAAAGGATGAAAAACATACTATTTTAATTGTTGATGATGAAATTAACAATCTGCAATTATTAAAAAGAACGTTTAGAGGTCAATATAACATTCTGACGGCTTCTAACGGGCTGGAAGCTCTTGAAATCGTTAAAGAACAAGGCAATAACATTTCATTAATCGTTTCCGACCAAAAAATGCCGGTTATGGAAGGTACGGAATTTTTGAAAAAGGTCAGAGAAATTCACCCTGAAATTATCAAAATTTTATTAACCGGTCACGTTGACACAGAAATTTTGGTATCTGCAATCAACGATTGCGATTTATTTCAATACATATTAAAACCGTTTGAACCGGAAGAATTAAAATTTTCGGTTCAAAACGGAATTAACAAATATTCTATGGCAAGCAACAATAAAATATTCTACGGCGAGCTTAAAGAACTTTTCTATAAAACAATAAGAGCCATTTCAAATGCTCTCGATACAAAGGATTCTTATACAAACGGACATTCGCTCAGAGTTACTCTTTATTCGATGATATTGGCAAAAGAGCTAAATTTGAATCCCGATTATATGGAAGAAATTGAAATTGCCGGTTTATTGCACGATATCGGGAAGATTGCAATGCCGAAAAGTATCCTTTGTAAAAACGGCAGGTTGACTGATGAAGAATTTTTGGTTATGAAGTCACATCCGACAAGAGGCGAAAAAATTGTTATCAACATAAAAAAATTACAAATTGTTTCGGAATGGGTAAAAGCTCACCATGAGAAGTGGGACGGAAGCGGTTATCCCGACGGTTTAAAAGGAGAAGAAATACCGCTTGCGGGAAGAATTATTGCACTTGCGGATACTTATGATGCAATGACTTCAACAAGACCGTATCGTGTCGCATTGGCTCATGATATTGCAATTTCCGAAATAGAAAGATGTTCGGGAACTCAATTTGACCCGCAACTTGCAAAATTATTCGTCGGTTTATCGGATGAAATAAATGCCGCAAGAGTAAATCCCGAAGAGTTTTACCACAAGTATTCAATGCTTTCAAAAAACATTGAATTTAAAATTCCGACGGAACAAATTATCCAAGCAGGGTAAATATAACCTTCGTTAATGAACGATGACGTAAAATCAGCATTTACACAAACGGTATTTTATCCGAGCGAGCTTACCGAAACGGTTAATACGTTTGAGAAATTACGTTCCAACTGCTGAATTAAATCGTTTGATGCGTTAATCCAAAAGTTTGAAGATGTTAATACTTTCATTTGTTCACCGTCATTATCCGCTTTAAATACAAGCGGGTCACTGCCTTGGTAATTCGCAAGAATGTCCTTAATTGCAATAAGTGTTTCAAAATTCACGTCGGGAGTTAATTCCAACGTAACGATATTGCTGTTTTCAACGGGTTTGATGTTTTCGACAATAATTTGAATATTGTCTTCATCTCTTTTTTGATATTTTCCGGACATTATAACCTTTTTTTCCGCTTCAATTAAAGTATTATACTTTTGAAGTGTTTTATGGAATACGACAAAAGGAATTTCACCGGTTAAATCTTCAATCACGCCTGCTTTTAAAAATTTTGTCGGGTCTTTTTTGGTTGCAATTTGTCTTACCGAGGTCAACAGACCGCATATTGTAATAAATGTATCATTTGGTAAATCCGTCAAATCACTTATATTATGAGTCGTTAAAAACGGCAGTTTATCAATAATTGATTCAAGCGGATGACTTGTTACGTAAAATCCCAATAAATCTTTTTCAAATTCCTGAATTTCTTTATCCGAAAATTCTTCGTCCGTACCGTAAAGTTCAAATGATTGCATTTGATAACTGCTTGTTCCCGAATTTCCTCCGCCCAAAGCAGCAAACAAGCTCACCTGTCCGAGTTCTCTTGCTTCCGATTCTCTTGCAGCTGCCGTTAATATATTATCTATATTATTAAATATTTTTTTGCGTGAAGGTTCTAAACAGGACAATGCACCTGTTTTGGCAAAATTTTCCATTGCTTTTCTGTTTACGACTCTCGGGTTAATTCTTTGCGTAAAATCGGCAACAGACTTAAATTCTCCGTTTTGGCTTTTTTCGTCCTCGATTGCTTTTAAAACCGCATCACCGATTCCTTTTACCGAATTTAAGCCGAAACGTATATTATCACCGTCCGGCGTAAATTCCGCATTGGATTTATTTATATCCGGAGGTAAAACTTTTATACCCAGTTTTTGAGCTTCCGCAATATAAAGTTGTGTTTTCAATTGGTCATCTTTTGAATTTGTTAACATTGCGGATATATATTCAACGGGATAATGAGCTTTTAAATAAGCGGTTTGGTAAGCAACAAAAGCATAGCATGCCGAGTGCGACCTGTTAAAGCAATAACTTGCAAAACTTCCGATTTGTTCAAAAAGTTCTTTTGCATCTTTTTCGCTCATGCCTTTTGAAACGGCTTTTTCTATAAAAGGACCTTCCAATTTTACCAAATCTTCCGGATGTTTTTTCGCCATTATACGACGAACTCCGTCCGCTCCGCCCAATGAATAGTCGGCAAGAACCTGGAATATTTGCATGATTTGTTCCTGATATACGAGAGTTCCGTACGTATCTTTCAAAACAGGCTCTAAGAGCGGATGTGCATATTTGATTTCCTGCCTGCCGTGTTTTCTTTCGACGAAGTCTTTAACCATGCCCGACCCCAGCGGTCCCGGGCGGAACAGTGCAACCAAAGCACCCAAGTCTTCAAAAACGGAAGGTTTTAAATCTTTAACCAATTTTTTCATGCCGGCGGATTCTAACTGGAACACACCGTCCGTATTTCCTGCAATCAGCATATCGTAAGTAGGTTTATCGTCAAGCGGAATGTTGTTAATATCAATATCGACCCCGTGACGTTTTTTTATAAGGTCTAAGGTTTGAAGGATGATTGTTAAGTTTTTCAGACCCAAAAAGTCCATTTTCAGAAGACCGATTTTTTCACAATCTTCTTTCGGATATTCCGTAATAACGTTACCTTCTTTTGCGTATTGAACGGGTACAATTTCATCTAACGGTTGGTGAGCTATGATAACACCTGCTGCGTGCATGCCCGTGTTACATTTAATCCCTTCAATATTTCTGGCTTCATCGATAATTTGTTTGATAAAGGAATCTTCCTCATAGACCTTTTTGAAATCGGGAGCAACTTCAAGGGCTTTATCAATAGTCATTCCGACTTCGGCGGGTACATATTGGCTGACCTTGTTTGAAACTTCAAACGGAAGGTTCATAACTCTTGCGACTGCTTTAATTGCAGCTTTTGCGGAAAGCGTACCGAAGGTTATAATCTGGCAGACCTTGTCTTTTCCGTATTTGTCGGTAACGTATTCAATAACACGTTCACGACCGTCACCAAAGTCAATATCGACATCAGGCATTGATATACGTTCGGGGTTTAAGAAACGTTCAAAGAACAGGTGGTGTTTAATCGGATCCAAATCGGTAATTCCCAAAGCATAAGCAATCAGACTGCCTGCTGCGGAACCTCTGCCGGGTCCGACCGGAACTCCGTGCGTTTTCGCATAATTTATGAAATCCCAAACAATGAGGAAGTATGCGTCAAAGCCCATTTGATTGATTATTTTAAGCTCATATTGGCAACGTTCGTTAATTTCATCCGTAACTTCTTCATATCGTTTTTCAAGTCCTTTTTTTACGAGATAGCCCAAATAAGAAGGAATTGTATGACCTTCCGGAACGGGGAACGAAGGCAGGATATTTTCGCCCATTTTAATAATAACGTGACATTTATCGGCAATTAATGCCGTATTTTCGATTGCCTGTTCAAAAGTTTCGGAATCAAGCCATCTGAAACTTTCTCTTAATTCTTCCGGGGTTTTTACATAAAACTCGTTATTTGAAAATCTAAACCTGTTTTCATCTTCTTTTAAAGCGTTTGTTTGAATGCAAAGCAACGTATCATGCCAAGTCGCATCCGCACGTTTTAAATAGTGGCTGTCATTCGTAATAACAAGCGGGATATTCATTTCTTTTGCAATTTTTATAAGTTCCGGATTAGAGCGTTTTTGTTCATCAAGCCCATGGTCTTGCAGTTCTATATAATAATCGTCTTTAAATAAATTTTTATACCAAAGAGCGGTTTCACGAGCTTTTTCGGGTTTTCCGTCCAAAATATAACGGACAAGTTCACCTGCGATACAGGCGGAAAGGCAAATAAGACCTTCCGAATGTTTTTCCAAAATTTCTCTGTTTATTCTGGGTTTGTAATAAAATCCGTCAATATGAGAAATACTGACCAATTTTACAAGGTTTTGATATCCCGTATTATTTTTTGCAAGAAGAACCAAGTGAAAATTTTCTTTGTTGTTCGGGTCTTTTTTTGTTATATCGCCGTGGTGTACATAAAATTCGCAACCTATGATTGTTTTAAATTGCAAATCTTTGCCGAGTCTGTATAATTCCATTGCACCGTGCATTACACCGTGGTCGGTAATTGCTACGGCTTCAAAATTATTTTCTTTTGCAAAATTGATATATTGCTTATTTCTTATTGCACCGTCCAGTAAACTGTATTCTGTATGTACATGCAATGGTACATAACGCATTATTTTTCCCTTCAGACTCCTCAAATTTATATTTTACTTATTATGTTATCATAATCAAAAACAGGTTGTAAATTAAACATAAGCGAATGTAACAATTTTATACTCAAATTAAAAAATATTAACAAAAAAATTTTTCTTGTATTTTAAACAAAGTAACAGAGAATTAAAAATATGAAAATATTTTTCAATAATCAATCGGTAAATAACGTAAATTTCACTTCGCTAAAAAGATTACGCCAAAAACGCAATCCTATGGAAAGTGAATTATCTTCACTGCTGAATTATAAATCAGAGAAGCCGATTGATGAAGATATTTCAAAAATTTATTTTGAAGCATTACAAAATATTCAAAAAAACAATAAAGTTGAAATAAATTCTTCAATTTCGGTTGATTGCCCCGCCGATTTATCCGATACGAAAGAATTTGCAAAATATTTGGAATATAAAATCGCAAAAAAATCGAATTTTAAAACCGCAAAAGAAATAGAAAATTCAGTGGAAAAAGTTGCAACCGAAACAAATACGAATAAACAACTTGTTAACGCCATAATGGCAAGATTGTCACAATTTTCAAGTTATTCGCAATTAAACGAATTATCGGCGGAACTCAAACGTTTTGATATCGGTTCTCCGAAAATTTTTCCTAAACTTTGCCTGAATAATGTGCTTGAATATGTCGGAATAAAAAAAAATCAAATGAATTTTTACAGAGGATACAAAAATTCAATATTTATTGATGAAGAAGTTTTATCTTATTTGGAGCAATTAAAATCGGAGAAACCCGCACTTATTAAAGAAATTCGTCGTGACAACAAAAAAGAATTTACGGATATTGTATTAATTGACGGTTGGAATTTCCACCAAAACGGGAAAATAGTTTCTTATTCAATGTTCGGGCAAGAAAAAAGTTTGGAGGAACTGACAAAGGATGTAATATATAAAATTAAAGAAGAAAACCTATCCGTTGATAAGGCTTTAAATGGGGATTGCATAAAAAGATTACATAATATTTTCGGTGATGATATTAATTTAAAAATACTCTCAAACCAAAGATGTAAGCACGCAAATGAAAAAACGATTGCGGATTTCCTTAATCCGAATATGCCGAACAGAGCCGAAATTTACTCAATTATTAACAGTGTTGTCGATATAAAAGTAACTTCAAAATTTAAAGATATTGATAATCCTACTCTTGCCGAGAAGAAGAAAGAAAATAACGCAAGAACCAAATTGGCTTCGTATTTGGACAATGAACTTTACTGTTATTCGTCAGGGGCATTAAACCGAATGTTAAAAGAAAAATATATTTCTCTTTCCAAAAAGGTTGAAGAACTCGGCAAAGATATGAATGATGTTTTATACTACATTCCCCAAAAGAACAAAAGTTACGATTTAATCACTTATCAATATTTAAAAGCAAACAATATTTCTTTTAAAAATATAATTTGTGAAAGCGAAATATACAAAAAGGATAACTTAAAAGATAAAATTATTGTTATACTTGACGATTTTTCGGGAACCGGACAATCTTTAACAACAAGCGGTTTTGATTATCCCAAATTTTTGCATGAAGTTTCTTACTATCCGTATTCACTGATTTTTTCGCCGATTTTAGCTTCCGAAACGGCAGAAGAAAATGTTGAAAAAGAAATAAGATACAGAAAAAGAACAAATAAAGATTTCTTCATTTGTGAACATATTATACCTGAGAGCAAAATAACAAATAAAAAAATTTTAAACAATTTTGAATATATTGATAATGCACTGTTATTTGACGGGTTCGGATATTATAACAATGCATCCTGCGTATCTTTTCCGTATTCTTTCCCCGATAATAACTCGGGTTTCGGTTCACTTTTTGCAAGATTTTTCCTTTCTAATAAAAAATCAAACGGAAATCAAAATCAGCAATTATACGGTTCAAATCCGAACTTAATATACGGGCAGGATAAAAATAAATTTCTTGATACCATTAATTCGGAAGTGCAAAAATACAAAGATTAAACCGTTTTATGCAACAGCAGATTTTATTTGTTTTTTATAATTTCCGCTATTAATTTATCCGGATTTTCCGAAAAAGAAATAAGTTTCACTTTTTGAAAAGTATCTTTATATTCATCCTTATCATCAATCAAAACATTTATATAATTTGAGGTTATTCCTTTCAAAAGGCTCGTTTTTTTATCTCTTTGTTTTTCTATTATAACTTCATTTTGTGTATTAAGATTTTGTTGAAGAAATTTATGCAGTTTTTCGTCAGCAATGTTTTGAACAAGGTTCACCCGTTCTTTTTTTATTTTTTCTTCAATTTGATTTTCCATTGTATCCGCAATTGTTCCTTTTCTTCTTGAATACGGAAAAACATGTATCCTGCTCAAATTAAGTTCTTTTAAATTATTGTATGTTTGCAAAAAATCTTCGTCCGTTTCCCCCGGAAATCCGGCAATAATGTCACAACCGATAAAAGCATTATCAAACTTTGAATTAATATAATTTACAAGTTTAAAAATTTGTTCGGAAGAATAATGCCTGTTCATATTTTTCAGTGTTTTATCGCACACGGATTGTAAGGACAAGTGAAAATGCGGGCAAAACTTTTTTGAAACGGCAAGAAAATCCAAAAATTCTTTACTTAATTCCAAAGGATTTAAAGACCCTAATCTGTATCTTTTTATTTGTGTTTTTTCGATTTTCCCCAATAAATCCTTCAAAGTAAGTTTCGGTAAAAAATCATTCCCCCATTGACCGATGTGAATGCCCGTTAAAACAGTTTCACAATAGCCGAGCGAAGCGAAATGATTAATTTGTTCCAGTACGTTTTCTATTGAATTTGAACGGTTTTTTCCTCTTGCAAACGGTATTGTACAGTATGAACAACGATTATTACAACCGTCTTGAATTTTTACCGAGGCTCTTGTTCGTTTCGCCCTGTTTAATTTTTCGTATCGAAACTCGTTATGCGAAAATATATCCGATACACAACAATTTTTATTTTCGGTAAGAATTTTTGCTATATCGTTTTTTTCATAATTTCCTATTACAACATCAATATCCGGATTTTTTAACAGGTTTTCTTTTTCCAATTGTGCCATGCAACCCGTTACAACCGTTATAATATTAGGATTTTCTCTTTTCGCTCTTCTGATAAACGAATTATTTTTATTATCCGCAACATGAGTAACGGAGCAGGAATTTAGAATAAAATAATCCGCCTCATTAACGTTTTGAGTTTCTTCAAAATTATTACAATTTAAAATTTCCGAAATTTGTGCCGATTCTATTTCGTTTGTTTTACATCCTAAGGTTTTTATATAAAATTTTTTCATACTTATATTATAAATAAAAAAATATTAAATCAGACCTGATTTTGAATTTTTATCAATTAAATTTGAAATCATCGAAATCGTTTCCGGGAAATATTCAACCAAAAATTGACTTCTTGTACTGATTGTTCCTATCCCGCAACCGTAAGAAGACAAAATCATGTTTGTTTCCGCAATAAATTCACTTAAAGAATCGGACTCCGTTAAATCAGCCCGTGGTGAAAAATACTCTATAAACTCTTGTTCGTTATGCGGTATTGATTCTTTAAAAGCATTCATTTCTCTTGTGTAAACACGTTTTAAGTCTTCATAACCTTGTAATTTTTCTGCTCTGTTACCTTTAAAATGACCGATTTCATGTTGAATAACCGCAACATCACTGCCGGTTGCCATGTGTCTTGTATATTCGGTAGCCGAAGAGTCCATATCATTACAATATGTCCAATTTTTTACATATTTGGCAACAGAAACCAATGTATCGACATCAAGTGTCTTTACAACATCCCATAATGTATTTTTTGAATACTTTGCCAAAATATTTTCAAAATTCAATTTTTTTGTTTTCAATCCTGATTTTATAACAACCGTTTTGTTTTTGTCGTCATAAGTAACTTCATATTTTCTTCCGTTTATTATATTGGTTAAAGAACCGTCATTATTTCTTTTTTGTATATTGCTGACATCGGTTATTTTTTTACCGCAAGGATTTTTAATTTTATACGAATATTCACTGTATTCAATATCACCGTTGTTATTTCTTTTTTCTTTATAGTGCCTTTCTGACAAAAAACCGTTATGGGAAAGTTTTTCATCAAAAATTACATTTCCGCACTCATCCGTTTTTACCGTTGCTCCCGTTACTCCGTTCGGAACGTATGAATTAAAATCACAATCAAGGTCAAAATAATTTTCATTCTCGGGAAAATTCGAAATATCATAATATGTTCTTTCATAACAGCCTTTTAAGAGTTCCGAAGTTTTTGAAACAAGAACCCCCTGCACATCACCGGTATTTTTCGAGTTTATTACTTTTATTATTTTTTCCGGAATGCCGGTTTTTCCGTATTTTATTTCAAACACATTGTCCGAATTTTTTAAGCGGGAAAAAGTTTCCATTTTTTCGTTTTCTTCATATTTGTTTTTTAATATTTTGCCTGTTTCATCAATAATATCAACAAAATAAGTTTTACTTTTTCCGTCCTCACTTGTATATTCTTTGCTTAATAAAAGGTCAATTCCATCCTGATTTTGCAAGTCAACAAGCTGAATATCATAATTTTTTTTAAAATACTTTTCAATTTTGGGCATTTTCTTCAAAAACTTTTCAAGTGCTTCTTTTTCTTCATCCGCAAGTAAATACAATGCCCAACTGCTGTTATATCCGTAACCTTTGTTTAAATACCCGAAAAATTCATCATTTTCTTTATCTTTCGTATTTTCCGTTTTTTGGTTTATGTCATAAACGTAATCATCCGAAACACCTTCTTTTAACAACTTTATGACATTTGCATAAGAATTTTCGGGCAACGAGAGAATATCTCCGATATTGATATCATCAACTTTTAAATTTCTTAATTCCTTTAATCTTTTTTCTCCGGTTTCATCCAAGTTTATAAAATCCATAACATAATTTTCGTCGGTACCGTTTTTTATCATTTCCAAACATTTATTTTGATATTTTGAATTTCTTTGAACTATTTTTATCGCATTTTCAACGGATATGTTTTGATTTAGCAAGTTCAAAAATTCGGTTTTTTTTCGCTTATTAAGTTTTGCAAGGCGAACCGCAACATTCGGGGTGTACCCTTCTCTCATATATCTGTGTGCATTTTTTGTCTGTTTTTTGTTACAATCACTCATAAGTACAACACTGTCGGCATCTATTCCGCCGTTTAAGCCATCAATTGCTTTCGTAAATTTCTTATTGTTTAGATTTGAAAGTTTTGTCAAATTTTGGTCGTTTATATTCTTTTCAAGTAACGTTAACGCTTTATTATACCTCTCGGGCGGAAAACTTAATGCTTCTTCCGTTAAAAATTCATCCAAGCCGTATTGTAACAGTTCTATAACTTTTTTGTATTGTTCTCTGTTATAAGAAGCAAATTTTTCGGCAAATTCCGGCAATATTCCTATTTGAGTCAATATTGAAATACGTTTTTTTTCATTTGTCGAATAAAGAGGATTTATTATGCCCGCCAATGTGTAAAAGAATTGATTAATATAATCATCACAAGTCTTTTTATTCGGTTCTTTGAACTCACGTTCATTGACAGTTAATGACTTATCGTTTATTTCTGTTTTTCTTTTAAAATTTACTTTGTCCGTGAATATCGGTTGGCTATATATTCTCATACTTACACAAAACATGAACAAAAAAATTTTTGTTCTTTTTTATGTGATTTTTTTAATCCCGTTTTATTTTTTATGCAATTCAAAATATATGCTTTGTTGAACATAGATTTTATTTGCAAACGAAATTACGGCAGAACGTATTTCCTTTGCAAGCGGGGTCGGTTTCGTCGGTTGCGTCAGTTCTATTTGAGAAAAATCTCTCACCTCAAATGTCACTTTTAATGCTTTTTCCAATTCGTCACAAAAATAATTATATGCCTGTTCTATCGGATATTGTTTCTTTTGTGCGGATATCAATTCCGCAATATCGGATATCGAAAGCACCTGTTTTAAAATACCCGTTACAAGAAAATATACAATGTGATTTTTTGTATATTTCTTTTGAACCGGAGGTTTCACAACCTGCTTAAAGACATAGTTGTTTATCATTGACGGAGTTATTAATTTCTGTTCCCCCGGTACTTGAAATATCGACAAATAATTATCCAATATATCAACCAATTGTGTCATAAATACATCGAAATTCGTCAACTCGTCATATCTTGGCAACCTGAATTCGGCAATATTTTTTGCCTTTGGTGAATTTTCAAATGTATTTATTTCTTCATTTGTCATTTATTTATTCTTCTCAAACATATTATTTATCGTAGTCTTGTATTTTTCAAAAATACTGTTTCTTTTCATTTTGGAAGTTTGACTCATTAAACCGTTTGCCGTGCTGAAATTTTCTTTTAACACCTCAAATTGTTTAATTTGTTCAAAAGGCTTCAAATTTTGCTTATTTTTTATATAAGTTGCAAGTTCTCTTTTTATTAAATCCCGCAATGTTTGGTCTTTTATAGACAGTGTCGCTCCGGATTTCAAATCCTTAGCCAATATACCGCATTTTTGCAAAGCTGCTTCCGACGGAATAACCAATGCACCCAATGAAGATTTATCCTGACCGACAATCATTATTTGTTCGATATACGGACTTCCCAAACATGCTTCTTCTATCGGTATAGGCTCAACATTTTCTCCGTTTGACAAAACAATGGTTTCTTTCATTCTTCCTACCAATACCAAATTGTTATCGGAAGTTAACCAGCCGATATCACCCGTGTTAAACCAGCCTTCTTCATTTACAGCCTTCCCTGTTGCAACATCGTCTTTATAATAACCTTTCATTATTTGATAGCCACGGGCATGAACAATGCCTTTTTTGAAAGTTCCCAATTCTTCACCCGTTTCAATATCGACAATTTTTATTTCGGTTGCGATTGCAGGCTTTCCGCAACATCCCAAAAAGTTTAATTCGTTTACGTTTCTGATTGTTAAAAGCGGTGATGTTTCCGTTAAACCGTAGGCTTCTCTTAAATTTACGCCTATTGCATCATAAAACAATTGGTCTTTCATCGAAAGCGAACCGCCGCCCGATAATGCAGCCCTGAAATTTAAACCGAAATTTGTTTTTATTTTCTTATATAAAGTGTTTGTAAAAATTACATGTATCGGTTTTAAAAACACTCTTGCCAAATTATGATAATAATCAACAAAATTATTATAACCGTTTTTATTATTCGTAATTCTTCTTTCACTGTACATTTTGTGTATTTTATATTCAATACTGACTTTCAATGCATAGTCAAAAAGTCTGTAAGTAAAGTGCGAATTTTGTTTCAGCTTTTGGAAAATTCCGAGTCTTATTGCTTCCCACAATCTCGGAACGGTCATTAATGAAGCCGGCTGATACTTTATCAGGTCATTTTTTAATCCCGCCAATGTCGTATAGTGCAAGTGGCAGCCTGCCGAATATTGGTACAATTGAGCGGTTTGCTCGTATGAGTGCCAAACCGGCAATATATGCAATGTTTTTTCGCCCTTTTGAGAACAATACATTGTTTCAAACGTCGGCATTTGAGATAACATATTTTTATGTGTCAGCAAAACACCTTTCGGATTTCCCGTCGTTCCCGAAGTGTATAACATTGAACAATTATCTTCCAATGTTTGCTCGGGCGGATTAAATTCAAGCGTTTTTCCTTCTTCAATTGCATCTTCCAAATAATATACGGGGATATTTACACCCGAGAAATCGTCCTTTTTACCTTTGAACATTATAACAATGAATTTCAATTCGTATTTTTCAAGACAAGATTTTATTGCATTTAACAACTTTCCGTCTTTTAAAATCAATCCGACAGAACTGCTGTGATTGATAATATAATCAAGCTCCGTTGCGGGTGCATTTGAACCTCTTAGCGTACATACGCCCCCGCATTGCATTACCGCTTGGTCACACAATGCCCAATATCCGTTATTCTCCGTAAATATAGAAACAAAATCGCCTCGTTTTACTCCCGCATTCTGTAATTTAGCCGCTAAATTCCTTACGTTTTCACTAAATTCTTTATATGTCATGCTTACATGATTATATTCATCCGTAACTGCCGGCATGTCACCGTATTGCGATATTTTTTCGCTTATATATTCATTTAAAGATTTTCGGCTTTGTAAAAACTTTTCCATGCGTCTGATATCCGATAATAAATTTTTCTTTATTAACAACTTTCTCAGACGTTCTTTTCTTGCTTTACTCATACTCTTCTCTATTCTACCGTACACTCAAATTATATATCTTTTTGAAAAGTAAGACAAGTACTTTTCAAAAAAAGCAATCTCTTTATTAAAATTTTACCACAAATATTTTTGAACCGGTTTTTAATATTTTCGTTATAATTTATGAAGTCGGAGGATAAAAGTATGAAGAAAATCGTAATTTGTTTGTCTTTATTGATTTTTTCGCAAGTCACTGTACAGGCACATCCTTATTATCACGATTACCGCCCGCACGGTTCTTCCTGTTCAAATAATTATTATCTTACACACAAAGATTTTTCGGAAGAAAAACATAAATTTCCCGATTGTAATAAACACGAAATTATTACCAAAACGGAAAGTTATTTTTATTCCAACGGCACAAGACATTCATATTCGGTATCTTCCGTCATAAACTCCGACGGTACATTGATTTTGGAAGATTGTCACAACGTTAAGCATTTTATATATAACAAAAAACATTATTTTATTTTTTATAAAAATAAAAAATATCAAATTTCAGACGATAAAGGCAATTCTTTGACCGTTAAAAAATATAAAAGCATGAAAGAAATTTCAGCAGGGAAATTTCTTGTTTCGCTTGATAAAAAATACGGCATAATTGATATTAACGAACAAATTTTGGTTCCGATAAAATATAAAAAGTTTGAAGAAATAAGCAAAAATCTTTATTTGACTCAATTAAACTCTTATTTCGGCTTGATTAATTCCGATAATAAAATAATTTTAAAAAACGAATACGACAAAATTTCACCTATTAGCGAAGTGTTGTTGCTTAAAAAGTTTGATAAGTACGGTCTTGCGGATTTAAACGGCAATATTTTATTAAATCCCGAATATAAAAGCATAAAATCGTCGGATGAATTTATAATTGTCCAAAATAATAAAAAATATGCCGTTTTTGATAAATCAGGCAAACAATTAACCGATTTTATTTATAAAAAAATCAAACTCGAACGAAATACATTAAAAGGAAAAACCGAAAACAATTCTTGGAACAACATATTTCCCGATATGTAACATTCAAAAAAAAGCCACATCTCATAATTTTGAGTATGGCTTTTAAGGGAGTTATAAATATTGTTTTCGGCTACATTCTTTATATTATAATGCAATATCGCCGTTTTTCTTAATGTTTGTTTTAATACTTTCAATAAATTCACGTGCTTCAGGTGATGCTTTTGACCAGTTGACCGCACATATTCCTCTTTGTACCCACATAAGTTCTTTAAAGAATACATAACGAGAGTTTAATGCGGCAATTTTTGAATCGTAATAAATTTGTTGAGCGTCTATTAACTGTGCAATCGGTGCTTCGTTTTTCAAATATAATTCTTTTACCTGATTATAGTTTTCAGCAGATGAATACATTGCTTTGTAATTCTTTTCAACAACCAAATAAGCGGAAATTGCTTTATTGATTGTTTCACGAACATGGCTTTCGATTGAAGTTTTTGCTTCCTCCAAATATTTTTGAAGTTCTGCACGTTCAGCTTTAACTCTACCGATTTCGGCGAATTTAGAACCGCCTTCAAACGGTGTCCACTGTGCATAAACTCCAAATCTTGCACTTGAAGATTTTGAATGTCCCATTGAATTATATATAAGTCCGGTCATAGGTGTATACAAAGGAATTTCAACATCCCCCGCATAACTCGGGTTTATTAAATCCTGATAATCCAAAGATAATTTTGCATCGGGGAGTATGAATTTTTGAACATACATTCTTAATTCATAATCTTTCATTTTTATTGCGGCACGCAATTTTTCCAATTCCGGAGCCACCCTGTATGCTTCCTGAACCAACATATCCGTAAACTGTTCAAGCGTTTGAGGTGTACAAACATAATCGATGATGTTAATTGCACTTGTATAGAACGCAGGGTTATCCGTTTTTAATTCTTCAAATTTGAAGTTTGCTTTTTGGTCGTTAAACAAAAGTTTGTTTATCTGAATTTTTATATTTTTTAATTCGGCTTTTAATTCCAAAAGTTCTTTTTCCGTAACGTTTAACTGAGCCGCCCACCTTAGTGCTTCTTCTTTTCCGCAATGTCCCATTTTTTCTCTTACACGAGCCATTGAAAGATTTTCTCTTGTTTGCAATACATATTCTTCATGCACCGATATTATATTTTCGAGCATTAAAGTTTCAATGTATAAAAGTGCCATTTCCAAGCCCATTGTTTGTTCTGTCAGGAACACTTCCGCCTTATTGAAATTAACCTGTTTCTTTTTGATTAAAATATTTGTTACCAATGCGGGAGAATATATAACCTGATCTATTCCGAGTTGGAAAACGCCTGTTTTTTCGGGATACAATAATTTCGCCGATTCCGCATAAGAACTGTTGTATTGTTGATAACCCAATGTTGCTTTTACCGTCGGCAGATATCTTAAAATTGCGGAGGTTGAAGAACGTCTTGCCGCTTTTAAGAGTAATTTTTTACGCTCGATATCAAGGTTTTGATTTTCCAACATTTCAAAAACATCGGTAAGCGTATATTCGGGGAGTTTTTTCGAAGTTATTACAACACCGTTGTTTAAAACTCTCAAATGCGGTTGAAACCCGATTTCATCTGCCGTATCTTTATTTACGTAAATCAATTCTTCATCAAAAAATTGTATTTTTTCCGTATGTTTTACATTACCTTTTAATGTTTCTTTTATACTGAAAGATGTTGCTTCCGCAAGTTTTTTATCAAAATCTATCGTACTGCTGCCGTATAAAACGCCAAATTCAACATCTTCTTTTCCGACAGACGAAAAAGACGGTAATTTTAAAGTGTTTAAATCGGCGATTAATGTTGTTCTTTGTTCATCCGTCAAATTATATAAAGGCGTATAAACAATTGCATCGCAATCCGTCGGCAAAGCATCTTTTATTTTTGTTATATCTTTTCCGACGGGAATTATAGTATAATCAATTTCACCCAAATATCTTTTCCAATCAGGTGTAATTTTTATAAAGTTTTCGTTTACCAAAACCGCAGCTTTTGTAAAGTTTGTAAGTTTTTGGAAAGTTATAATCTGCTTACTTAATTGAGAAGCGGGGTTAAATGTTTTATCGCCGAAACTGCGTAAACCGTATTGGTCAATTGTTATAACAAATTTTCTTTTGTTATCGAGTTTGTTTAAATATTGTGATGAAGCATATCCGAGCGAAATTACAACGGAAGCATCGGAATTTAAAGCCTTTGTGCAGGCTTTTTGAATACCGTCCTGCGACCAATCCGAAACAAAAACCAAATTTTGCGGGAATACCGCTTTAAATTCGGGAGCGGTGGATTTTATAATTGCGGATTTAAAATATTCCAATACCGCATTATCCTTATCCGATTTTCCGTCCAATATGAAAGCATATTTCATAACCGGAGCATTTGTATTATATTTTATTTCTTTTTTTGCATTAGTATTTTTTGCTATTCCTGCTGCCTGTACGGGGGCTGTTTGTGTTGCGGCGTAACTTATGCTTAACGGTGACATAAACATATTTATAAGCAGTAACGCTGACACTATCTTTTTCATATCTCTCTCCTGTTTTCCTAAACTCCCTTTTCCTACTTTATTGTAAGCATAAAATATATACAACCGTTTTTGATTGTTTTTTTACAAACGGTCACATATTGTAAACCGTTAAACTCCTAAAAACATTCTTGTATTTGCACTCTTATTTATTGCCAATATTAACTTTTTACCCGCATATAATGTCAGGAAGGAAAAAATTGTTACAAATGAAAATCTTATGAATACAATCAGTACGGTTAACACATAATTACCGTTTACAACCGGCGTTACGTTCGGCGTATTTAACATTAATTTATAAACAAACAGCCAATACCAATGTACAAAAAACAATCCGAAACTGTATTTTGCGGTAATATCCAAAATTTTGTTCAGCTTTGCATTTGCTTGTATTTTTTCATCATAATGTTTTAAATATCCGAGTAACAACATTGTTAAAAATGTTTTTGATATCGTGTAATTTGTATAATTATATTTGATTGTAAGAAAAATATCCGCAATTGCCGTTGTTATCATTAAAAACCATAATAAAAATCTTTTTTCGTGAAATTTATCAATTATTTCCTTATGTGCGGAACAATACATTCCGAATATGTATAACGATAAGAAATGTACAAATCCCGAAATTATATATTGTACATAAGCAATATACCTTTGTGCATAACTTAAATTAATTAAATTTTCATATTCCGCAACTCCACGTTGAAGAAATATCGTAATTAAAAATAAAAACGGCAGTGTCTTATATAATAAATTCTTTTTCTCCAACTTCAAAAACAACCATGAAAAAATAAAAAATATAACTATCATCGGAATAAACCATGTCGGAACGTTATGCACCCTTCCTACCGACAATAACATTGGTATTTGCAAAAATTCGTTTATTCCGGCAAACGTATTTTTGTACGCAACGGGCATGAACAAACAAAACAAAATTCCCGGGATTGACGTAACCAAATACGGAAATATGACATTTGTTTTTTTCTTTGAAAGATAATTTTTATATTCAAATTTTGAAGATAAATGTTGAAATAAAAATCCGGAAATAAATATAAAAAGTGCCGTTCCTCCGCAAATTATTTCGCAATTAATAATATGTGCAAGGCTGTCGTTATCTCCGAATTGCATTGTATGTCCCATTATAATAAGTATTATTGCGAGTCCTCTGAATATATTTATATAATTTAAAAAATTTTTCTTTCTAACCGGCGTATTATTTATCGTTTCCATTATCCTCGCATGCTCCTTCCAATTCCAACCATAACACCTGATACGGTGCAAGCCTTAATCGCATTGTATTGTTTTGCAATGAAATATTCACCCTGATATTATCACCGTTAATTAAATTTTTTAAAGAATATATCCTTCCTTTTTTCTTTAATATTACGTCCTTGGGAAGAGTTATTTCGGCAATTAATTTTTCTTTTGATAAATTATTTATAACAAGAATTTGTTGTTCTTTATTTTTTCTTATATATGAAAAATTACTTTTATTTTTTGTTTTCAAAATTTCAAAACTTCCGCTCGACATAACGGGCAAACTTTTTCGTAAAGAAATCAGATTTTTTACCTTATTATAAATTTTAGAATTGTACTCATAATATCCTTTTGTAGAACCGTAAAATAATTTTCTCGGAATTTCGCCTCTGTTTATATCCCTTGAATCAAAGGGAGATAACAAACTTCGCAAATTATTTTGAAGTCTGTTTTTGGCGGATTTTTTAGCCGTTTCAAAATTGTTTAATGCACCTATTTCATCCCCGTAATATACAATCGGAATTCCGGGAATTGAAAATAATATTGAATATGCACATTCTATTCTGTTCGGATTTCTGTCCAGAAAATTTGCCAGCCTTCCGCTTACTCCGAATCCGTTTCTGAAAGATGCCCCTTTTGATACAAGGTCGTCAAATATTAAATTTCTGACTTCGGGGCTTACCATTTCAAGCGTCAGTTCGTCATGAACTCTTAAAAATACGCTCCACGCAGCACTTTCAGGAATATTCGGAGTCTTTTTATATGTTTCGACAAAATATTTTTTATCCTCTGATATCAAACTTGCCCAAATGGCATTCATTAACGGAAAATTGTACGCAATTTGGGCTTCCGATGACCTTTTAAATGACTTTTCTCCGCTGTCTGTCTTTAATTCTATATTTCTGTCATGCCCGAAATACTCCAAAATATCTTTCGGCATTTGACACGCTTCCACCTGTATGACCGATGACGGTGCGGTTAATTGTATATAATTGCTTAACAAAGTTATTATGGCGTGAGTTTTCGGCTGATTTTCCGCATTTGTTCCGGCTTCTTTTGACAAATAAGGAATTGCATCCATTCTGAAAATATCCGTTCCCAGATTTGCCCAGTATGAAATTGTATCAAGCATATAATATAAAACATTGGGATTTTCCCAATTAATGTCAAGTTGAAACGGATAAAACGTATGATATAAATAGTAATCTTTGTTATCAATCGTAACTTTTTTATAATTATTTTCCGTATTCTCGGGAAAAATCAAACGACGTTTTGAAATTTTGCCGTTATCTTCCTTATATTCGATTACGGTTCCTAATTTTTCATCAACATATTTTTTATATTCCGGCATTTTTTCTTTATAAATAAAATATTCCAATGCCGTTTTATCACCTTGTTCAATACGTTTGAACCATTCGTGTTCGGAAGATAAATGATTTAAAACCAAATCCGCTTTGATTTTAAACCCGTATTTTTTTGCTTCCGCCATAAACAGCTCAAATTCTTTCATTCCGCCTAAGGCTCTTCTTACTTCTCTCGGATTTTTAACGTCAAAACCGGCATCTTTCATCGGACTTTCCGCAAACGGCAACAAATATAACGTTGTTACGCCCAAATCACGTAAATAGTCAAACATTTTTCTTGTATCGTTAAACGTGTTTCCTTCGTTATTTTTAACTACTCCGAATTTATCAACGTAAAACATATATATAATTTCTTTTTTATACCAATCGGCTTCACGCTCAAAATCTTGCTTTTTCAAATCCGCAGAACGATTTTCAACTGCAATTCGGGCATGTTCGAGAACATTTTTATAAATTTCCTGCGTATTTTCTTTCCCGTAAATTTTAGAAATCGAGTCAATAATTTCTTTTTCAATTTTATTCGGGATTTCAACATTTACACATTCGCCGGCAATTTTGTTAATTTCGATATCCCTCGGTGTTTCGGTTGCGTTTACATTCCCTATTATCAATAAAAAAAATACAAATAATATAATAAATGTTTTTTTCATATCTCAAATATTATCACAAAATATTGTTACAAAATATTATAAATTCTTCATAAAATCTTTTAAAATTATAAAAAAACGGTTATACTACAAATGTAGGGGTTTATATGCAAAAAGTTCTTCTTCTCGACAATAAACATCACCCGATAAACATTTGTACGTGGAAACGTGCATTAATTCTGCTGTTGAAAGGGAAAGCCGTTAACGCACGAAGGCTTAATAATATTGATACAATGATAAGAGTTGATAATATATTAATTCCGAGTGTTATAAAATTAACGTATAATTTACCTGTTGAATACAGGGAGTTGCCTTTTTGTCGTGAAAATATTTTGGTAAGAGATGAGTTTGTTTGCCAGTATTGCGGAAAAAAATTTCCCGCCGAAGAATTAACGCTTGACCACGTTTTCCCAAAATCAAGATTGGGACCGGATATTTGGGAGAATATTGTTGCCTGTTGTAAAACCTGCAATCAAAAGAAAGCGGACAGAACCCCGAAAGAAGCAAGAATGAAACTTTTAAGACGACCTTACAGACCTAAGGATTATTTGAAATTTGAATTAAAAAAATATCCGGAACACGTTGTTAAAAATTGGATTGATTATTTTGAGGCTTCCTGATTACCAATTCGGGATACTTCTCTTTTATATAATTGCCGAGCATTCGTTTTTTGTATTCGGGCAATTCTTCGACTTTTTCAAAAGCTATTCTTGAAGTTATGTTATAATCCGAAAAATCTGCGTTTTTTTGCATATTTGCTTTGACTTTTTTAAAATCTTTCTTTTGATTTTCACGAATTACATCCAAGTATGCCGGAGAATACAAATTTTTAAAATTTTCCTTTGCCTCGGATATACTTCCCGCAAAATTTAACCAACCGTCTATAACTACTTTATCTTTCGTGTCTTTTGAATTTTTATTCATTGATGAAATTACAAAAACATGGTCTAAACTTTTTGTTGATTCATATTCCGTAAAATTAGTATTTTTATTCGTAAATTTTGTATTTAAAACAAGGGAATATCTGTCGGAATCATATATTCCGTTTGCATATAATGCGGAAAGAACCGCTTTTGATATTTCTCCGCAATTTGCAAGTTTACTCTTTTTTATTTTTTCGAGAGCAATTCTATGAGGAATACTGTCAAAAAATTCTTCCGTGTGGACGGCTTGCCTTATTCCTTTTAATTTAAATTCCAATTTATTCATTTTTGTCAAATATTTTTTTGTATCAGCCGTCAAATAAAATTTATCGGCATAGGTCGTGCTGAAACGGGGAAATGTCTGATTTACCTTTCTTTGAATGTCATCAGCTTCCCTTGTTTCATTCTTTTTTGCACCAAAACAAGGCGTATAAAGAGTATTTAAACAAATGTTCATACTTTATGAAAACATCTGAAAATATTTTTTGCCGGTAGTTTATAAAATACCTTTTGTTGAGGGGATTTTGTTTTTCATTTTTTCATCAATACCGACAGCCTGACGCAGTGCACGTGCAAATGATTTAAACGTGCACTCGATGATATGGTGAGTGTCATACCCGTCAAGTTTCTTTATATGTATCGTCATTTGTGCCGATTGTGCAAAGCTCATAAAGAAGTGAGGCAATAAAACCGTTTCAAAATCCGAAGTTCTTTCATCTTTTACTTCAATGTCGGTTTTTGAATAAATCCTGCCTGATACGTCCACCGCAGATAAAATTAACGCATCATCCATCGGCAATATTTTTTCTCCGTATCTGTTTATGCCTTTTTTATCGCCCAAGGCTTCTTTTAACGCACTTCCCAACGTAATTGCAACATCTTCAACAATATGGTGAAAATCTTTATCAAGCGAATTAACATCTATTTCCAAATCAAAATTTGAGTGGCAGGCGAATTGTTCCAACATGTGGTTGAAAAAATTAATTCCCGTATTAATTTTATATTTACCTTCTCCGTCAATATTTAAGTTCACCGTGATTTCGGTTTCTGCCGTTTTTCTTACTTTTGAAGATTGTCGCATAATTTATTCTCCAATATTTCTTCAATATTATTTACCGATTTTATTACGAATTTTGCACCTTTATTTTTTAAATTTGCAATTAATTCTTCCGATTTATCTTGCGGAGGCAAAACCCCCGTTGCCGTACAATCAGCACCTTTTGCGGCAAGTATGTCATCCGTGGTATCGCCGAAATAATAATAATCGTTTGCAATTGTTTTTGATTTTATCAACTCCAAGCCGTAAGGGTCGGGCTTACATTTTCCCTGCGGAATATCGTCGGTTGTAATTACGGGATAAAAATAATCTTTTATTCCGAATTTATTTAATGCAAAATCCGCTTCCAATCTCAACCTTCCCGTAAATATCGCCAAATTATATTTCTCGACTAATCGATTTAATACGTCTTTATCAAACAGGCATTCTTCATTATTAATAAAGCCTTCTCCGTTTTGCCAATAAAAATTTTGAAAAACATCTACGATTTTTTTATACTCAATGTTTATGTTATCTCTTTTTAAAAGGAAATCGGTTAAATCCCAATCGTTGTTCAAACCGCCCGAATTTTTAACTTTTTGAATTTCCTCTGCCGAAACGGTCTTTCCCGAAAAATGCTCATAGGTCTTTTTTATTGCCAATCTGTACGAATTTCCGGCATTTACGATGACTCCGTCCATGTCAAAAACCAAATAAGGCTTTGGGGTCAAAATTTCTTTAATCTTTTTTACGCCGGCTTTCGTCGGAATACTAATTCGTAAGTGATTTTCAATAACACTTCCTTTTTTGTACAATTTTACCGCTATTTTGGCTCTTTTCAGTTTTTCGAAAACATATTCCGCTTTTTCTTTGAAATCGGCAAGAAGAAAATTTGCGTACGAATTATATACGGTTGCACCCAAACTTTCAAAAAATTCTTTTAACTCTGTTTTAGAAGTATTTATTTCTTCTCTTATATTTTCAAAATATTTAACATCGTTTAAAGCAGCAATCCCTGCTTTCATTGCAAGAGAATTTACACTGTACGGGCTTATTACTTTTTTTAAATTTTCGATATTATTTTTATTGCTTAAAACACAACCCAATCTTAATCCCGCCAAAGCAAAATCTTTTGAAAACGAACGTACTACAAATACGTTATCATATTTCTTTGCAAGTGATTTATAAGTCAGATTTGCATAATTTGCATAGGTTTCATCTATAATAATAACTTTATCCGTTGCATTTTGAATTATTTTTAAAATATCGTTTTCACTTATTATATTACCCGTCGGATTATTCGGAGTCGCAATATAAACGACTTTTACCGATTTATCTTTTAATTCGTTTAAAAATTCCTCTGCCGGAAATTCCCATTTTTTACGGTAAGGTACTTTTTTTACGTTACCGCCTTGCAATTGTGCGTAAACAACGGGCATGTCAAATGAAACATCAAGCGTCAAAAGGGTTTCGTTTGTTTCCAAATACGTACTTATTATGCTTTGCAAGGCTTCATCAGCACCGTTTGTAACTTTTATTTCCTCCGTACAAAATCCGTAAAATTCGGAAATTTTTTCCGTTAATTCACCGTAAAAAGGATAAAAACATATATCTTGTGAAGAAACATTATGCAATGCTTGCGTAACGAGAGGAGACGGACCGTAATTATTTTCGTTCCCGTCTATTTTTATATCCCAACTTGTTCCGTATAACGGAACTGTATAACCGTTTGTATTTTGTACTGATTTGCGAGGTTGTAGCATTTATAATCCTTTATTTAACATAAAAATCGGCATTTACGTATACTCTGACTTTTACTTTTCCGAACTCTATCGGAGCGGAAGAATAAGATTCCGTAGCGGCACCTGCCGCATCGGCATTTAACGCTTTTGCATATAATCTGCCTGTTTGAACGGAATTTTCTCTGTCACAGGAAACATTTATATGCTTAATTCCGTTTAATTCACTGCCCGCCGACTTCGCAATTAAATCAGCCTGTTCTTTCAATTCTTTTATTACAAGCGGATACATATTTTTGCATACGTTTTCTTCTTCTTTATAGGAATAATTTAAACCGGAAACACTGTTAGCACCGTTTAAAATTGCTTTGTCTATAATGTTCGGTATGTTTTTTATATTATTTGATGTAATTGTTATTGAATTTTGTGCCGTATAATTTGAAATCACACGTGTTCCGTCTTTTTTTGTCGTATAAACGGGGCGAACATTCAAATTGTTTGTTTTTATCGTATCGGTTGCCTGATTTGTAATTAACTTTAATTCCGAAATGATTTTGTTTGTAATTTTATTGTTCTCTTCCGTTGCAACAATTGCACTTAATCCGGTTGTTTCAACGGCAAGTTTTACTTGGGCGAAATTAGGCTCGACTTCCTTTTCTTTTATGGCATTTAAAGAAATATAACCCTGTTCGTTTTTTGCGTTTTGAACAATTGCAAATGAAGCCTGATTTGCAATAAACAAAGATGTAAGTATTAAAAATAAAATCTTTCGCATGTTATTTTTTTGTTTCCTCTTCGTTTGAAACGGAATTAACGTTTGAAACATTCACGGGTGCTTCTGCCGTAACGGTTTGTACGGGCGATTTTGTGTCAATTTCGTTTCGCAACTGATTTTTTGTTTCTTCCGTTTTTAATTCCGTTATTTCTTTTTCGATTTTCTTCAAAATAAAATTTTCTTCTCTTTTTGCTCTTGCAACAACGGATTTTATTTGTTCGGGAGTTAATCCGGGATAAGAGCCGAAACCTATTAATGTTTTTTTGTTATTTAAAGCATATAAAGAAAGGGCAATTATTGTCCACATCATCAGACCCTGAAACAAATTCATTTGTGAAAAAATATCCGAATTTTGCATAAAATAATTCCAAGTTTGCATGCAAACCCAAGCGGGAGAAATGATAAAACCCGCAATAAGCCCCGTTACAACAAATATTGCAGCAAATATCCCTCTTATACCGTTTATGGTTATTACTTTAAAATTTTTATTCATTCATATTCCCTTCAAGTAACAAATTAAAATCCGACTCATTTAGTATTATAACACCGAAAGTTGTCGCTTTGTCAAATTTCGACCCGGGGTTATCTCCCGCCAATAAATATGATGTTTTCTTACTTACGGAGGATGAAACTTTGCCCCCCGCTTTTTTTATAATTTCTTCAAATACGCTTCTTGCTTGTGACAGCGTGCCTGTTATTACAAAGGTTTTTCCTTCAAAAATGTTTGAACTCTTTTCAAAAGCACTGCCTTGCGGATTAACTCCGTATTCTTCCAATTTATTTAACAATTTTATGTTGTTTTCATCTTTAAAGAAATCAACAATGCTTTTTGCAACTTTATCTCCTATGCCGTCAACTTTTGTAAAATCGTTTTCATTAGCGGATTTTATATCAGAAAGAGTCGGAAATTCGGAAGCTATTAAATCGGCGGTTTCTTTTCCTACCAATTTTATGCTTAAAGCGGTTAAAAATTTTGTCATTGTGGGATTTTTTGTCTTTTGTATCGCATTATAAAGGTTATCGGCTGATTTTTCCTTTACCAAATCCAATGTCAGAAAATCATCAATCGTAAGTTTGTATAAATCGGCGAAATCGCCTATTAAATTTTTCGAGTACAATTTATCAACGATTGATTCGCCCACTCCGTCAATATCCATCGCCTCTTTTGAAGCCCAATATATAATCTTGCCTTTTATTTGTGCGGGGCAATTAAGCGAATTCGGGCAAAAAAGCGTAACTTCGCCTTCCGGTTTTATAAGTTCCGAGTTACAACTCGGGCATAATTTGGGCATTTCATATACGCCGAAATCCTCGTTTTCGTCTTTGCGTATGACTTTCGGTATAATTTCAGCGGCCTTCTTTATCAATACCCTGTTTCCCTTGTTTATACGTAATCTTTCAATTTCTTCGAAATTATGCAGACTTGCACGTTTTACAATTGTTCCGGCAAGTTTGACGGGAGTCAGTATTGCAACCGGGGTAACGGCACCGGTTTTACCTACGCTTAATTCAATATCTTCCAATTTCGTCCAAACTTCTTCGGGCGGAAACTTAAATGCTGTTGCCCACTTCGGAGCTCTGGACGTATAGCCGAGTTCTTTTTGCATATTCAAATCATTAATTTTCACAACCATTCCGTCCGTTGCATAATTCAAATCAAATCTTTTTGTTTCCCATTCTCCGCATAATTGTATAACAGGTTTAATCCCTTTTAACAATCTGTATTCGGGATTTGTTTCAAACCCCAATTCTTCAAGCAATTTCATTCCTTCATAATGAGTTTTTATACAGTAAGAGTCATCGGTAATTGCAGTATATGCAAAGAAATGTAAATCCCTTTGTTCCGTAATTTTAAAATCGAGTTGCCTTAAAGAGCCTGCCGCGGCATTTCTCGGGTTCGCAAATTCCTTCAATCCGTTTTTTATGTTTTCTTCGTTCAATTTTTCAAAAGAAGATTTCGGCATATATACTTCGCCACGAACTTCAATATTAATCGGTTTTGACAATTTTTGAGGAATTGTTTTTATCGCCTTTATATTTTGTGTAATATTTTCGCCGATAATTCCGTTTCCTCTTGTTGCACCTGCCTTCAAAATTCCGTTTTCATAAGATAAAGCACATGATAAACCGTCGATTTTTAATTCCGCAACAACTTCGGGGTCGTAATTAATTTCGGCATCTTTTTTTACACGCAGATACCATTTTCTTAAATCTTCATAATTGTTTGAATTATCCAAACTGTATAATCTGTATTTATGTTTGTATTCGCTAAAACCTTGTGCGGGTTTTCCGCCTACTTTTTGCGTAGGACTGTCGCTCCTTTTAAATTCGGGGTTTTCATTTTCCAAACGCACAAGTTCTCTGAATAATTCATCATATTCAAAGTCCGTAATTTGAGGTGCATCATTCAGATAATACGCCTCATTATTTTTCCTTATTATCTCAACAAGTTCGTTAATTCTGTTTTTTATTTGCTCTTTTTCCATAACACCCGCTGTTAATAAACTCAATGTCAGAAACATTATACCTTAAAGTCTTGAAGTATAAAAATTATGTTTATATTTTTTAAGAAATTTTGCTTTTTTATATAATGTAAAAACAAATGAAATTATACGTATAAACAAAATGAAGTATAATCCGTAAAAATTTAAAGAAATTGTTGCCCTTTTGACTTTTTTATTTATAATTATCTTA